>NZ_RBLT01000020.1:0-73045 GCF_003989315.1 Microbacterium sp. HSID17254 | reverse complement strand
GTCCCGCCGACCGCCTGCCTGCCGAACGCGCCCTCTCCGCGGCGGTCGCGGTCTCGCGGGGCACGGTCGTGTCGGCCTATGCGTCCCTCGCCGAGCAGGGCCTCGTCGAGCGCCGGCAGGGGAGCGGGACCACGGTCGCGGGGGCGAGGACGACCCCCGCGGCGGACCGCCGTCCCGGCCGCGGCGAGGCCCTGTTCTCGGCTCTCCCCAACGCGATCGACCTGCTCCGCACGGTGCCGCAGATCCCGGACCTTGGTGTGCAGCTCATCCGCGACCACCAGCCGCGGCTCGACCTCGCCCTGCTCCCGGAGACCGACCCCGCGGGGCTCCCGGCGCTCCGCGAACTCATCGCCGACATGTACCGCGCCGAGGGGACGCCGACCACGCCCGAGCAGATCCTCGTGACCCACGGCGCGCAGCAGGCCATCAGCCTCGTCGTCAACGCGCTCGTGGAGCCCGGCGACGTCGTGCTCGCGGAGGAGATCACCTGGCCGGGCGTGACCGACTCCGTGGGGCTGCGCGGCGGCACCGTGCACGGCGTGCCGATGGGCGCGGACGGCCTCGACGTCGACGCGCTGGAGCAGGCGATGGCCCGGCTGCGTCCCGTGCTCGTCGCGCTCAACCCGCACCACCAGAACCCGACGGGGACGCGACTTCCCGCGGCGGCGCGCCACCGCGTGGCCGAGCTCGCCGCGCAGTACGGGGTCCCCGTGATCGAGGATCGCGTCGTCGCCGGTATCTCGTTCGACGGGGTCGTGCCGCCCACGCTCGCCTCGGAGCGGCCGGACGCCCCGGTGCTCGTCGTCGAATCCGTGTCGAAGTGGGCCTGGGGCGGGCTGCGGATCGGGTGGCTGCGGGCCGACCCGGTGCTGGTCCGGCGGCTCCGCGGCGCCCGGCAGCTCGCCGACCAGTCCACGAGCGTGCCCGGCCAGCTCCTCGCACTCGACCTCATCGCGCACGCGACGGAGCTCCGCCGCGCCAACAGCCGCGTGCACCAGCAGCGGCTCCTCCTGCTGCACGAACTGATGGCCGCGCACCTCCCCGACTGGACCTCCGACGCCCCTCGGGGCGGACTCGCGCTGTGGGCGGCGCTGCCTCGGGGCTCCGCATCGGCTCTCGCGCGGGTCGCCGCGGCGCATGGCGTCTCGATCGCGGGCACCGGGGCCTTCGCGGTCTCGGCCGCCGCGCCGGACGACCACGTGCGCCTGCCGTTCACCGCTCCGGACGACGTGCTCACCGAGGGGGTGCGCCGCTTGGGCGACGCCTGGCACGAGTACCGGGAGACTCTCAGCAGCCCTGCCTAGGGTGACCGCATGACACCGGTGCCGCGTCCCACCCTCTGGATCTGCGTCGCGGGCGTGCTCGCCGTCACCGCGTACGCCGCCCTCGCCGCGGTGCAGATCCTCGTGCTGAATCCGCTCGCCGCGGCTCCGGGCGACCTCTCGCTCGACGAGGTCCGGGCCGCGATGTCGAACGCCGGGGAGAGCCTCATGGCTCCGACCGTCCTCGGGATCCTCGGCGCGGGCGTGTGCCTGGGAGTCGGGACGGCCGTCGTCTGCCTCCTCACGCGGGCTCCGGCGGTGGTGGCCGGCATGACGTTCCTCGCGCTGCTCATGGGCGGGGCTCCGGCCTACTTCGTCGCGTCGTTCGGCCCGGGCATGGGGCTCGCCGACACCTTCGGCATCAGCGGCGCCGATGCCTCCCCGTGGGCGCTGCCCCTGTACGCGGTCAGCGCGCTCGCCGCGGTCGGGGTGCTGGTCGGGGCCGCGCTCACGTCCCGCCGCCGCGGACCGGCGCCCGCCACCGTCTGACGATCGCGGCCGATCCGGCCCGCTGCTCCCCTTGGCGGGACTAGCGTTGGTCCATGGTCAACTATCGCTATCTCGGCAACAGCGGTCTCAAGGTCTCGGAGATCACCTACGGCAACTGGGTCACGCACGCCTCGCAGGTCGAGGACGACGCCGCGGTCAAGACCGTGCACGCCGCCCTGGACGCCGGCATCACCACGTTCGACACCGCGGACACCTACGCCAACACGGCCGCCGAGGTCGTGCTCGGCAAGGCTCTGGAGGGCCAGCGTCGCGAGAGCCTCGAGATCTTCACCAAGGTCTACTTCCCGACCGGCCCCAAGGGTCCGAACGACACCGGCCTGAGCCGGAAGCACATCATGGAGTCGATCAACGGCTCGCTGCAGCGCCTCGGCACCGACTACGTCGATCTCTACCAGGCGCACCGCTTCGACTACGAGACCCCGCTGGAGGAGACGTTCCAGGCCTTCGCCGACGTGGTCCGTCAGGGCAAGGCGCTCTACATCGGCGTCTCGGAGTGGACGGCGGAGCAGCTCCGCGAAGGGCACGCTCTGGCGAAGCAGCTCGGCATCCAGCTCATCTCCAACCAGCCGCAGTACTCCATGCTGTGGCGGGTCATCGAGGGCAAGGTCGTCCCGGCGTCCGAGGAGCTCGGCATCTCGCAGATCGTCTGGTCGCCGATGGCGCAGGGCGTGCTGAGTGGGAAGTACCTCCCGGGCCAGCCGGTGCCGGAGGGGTCGCGGGCGACGGATCAGAACTCGGGCGCGGGCTTCATCAAGAGCTTCCTGCAGGACGAGATCCTCACCGCGGTGCAGCGCCTCAAGCCGATCGCGGAGCAGGCGGGACTGTCGATGCCGCAGCTCGCGATCGCGTGGGTGCTGCAGAACCCGAACGTCGCGGCGGCCCTCGTCGGCGCCTCCCGTCCGGAGCAGCTCGCCGACACGGTCAAGGCCTCTGGCGTGAAGCTCGACGCCGACACCATGACCGCGATCGACGAGGCTCTCGGCGACACGGTCAACCGCGACGCCGAGCACACCTACTCGGTGTCGCCGAAGTCCCGGCTCGTCTAGGCCTTCGAATCGCGCAAATGGTCCCATTCCGTCAAGGAATGGGACCATTTGCGCGATTCGGGCGGGTTACTCCTTGACAGCCCCGGCCGTGAGGCCCTGAACGATCCAGCGGCTGGCGAGGGCGAACATCACCATCGTCGGGAGGATCGTCAGCACGGCCGCGGCGCTCATGGAGCCCCAGTCGATGTTGAACGTGGAGATGAAGCCGTTCAGCGCCGAGGGCACGGTGCGGTTCGCATCGGTGTTCATCAGCACGACCGACAGGAACAGCTCGTTCCAGCAGTTCACGAAGTTGAAGATGAACGCGGCGATGATGCCAGGGGTCATCACCGGCACGAGCACCCGGAACAGGGCGCCCAGGCGCGAGCAGCCGTCGATCATCGCTGCCTCCTCCAGCGCGTCGGGGACGTTCTCGAAGAAGCCCCGCAGCATGACCGTGGAGAACGGGATGCAGATCGCGATGTAGACGAGGATGAGGCCGGGCTTGGTGTCGACGAGTCCCAGGTCGGTCATCATCGAGTACAGCGGTCCGAGGGCGATGAACGCCGGGATCATCTGCGTCAGCAGGAACGCGATGAGCACCGTGCCTTTGCCGCGGAACTCGAACCGCGCCAGCACGTAGGCGCTGAGCAGGGCGATGAGCGTCGCCACCGCGCCGGCCGACACCGCCACGATGGCCGAGTTCGCCAGGAACGTCCCGAAGGAGCTCTTCTCGAACAGGCTCGTGAAGTTGTCCAGCGAGGGCTCGCTCGGCCAGTACTCGATCGGGAAGCGGTTGATGGTCCCCGGCGACTTGAACGCGGTGAGCGTGATCCAGTACAGCGGGAACAGCGTGATGAGCAGCCACAGGCCCAGGCCGACGAGACGCACCACGCCGCCCACCGTGACGCGGGGCTTGGGGCGCGGGGCGGCCTTCGGGTCGGGCACCGTGATGCGACGGGTCTCGGTGACCGAGGAGCCGGTCCGGACGGATGAGGTGATGGTCATCGCTGCACTCTCCGCATCGCCATCAGGTAGAACGCGCAGAACACCATGAGGAACGCCACGACGATGAGCCCGATGGCGCTCGCGATGCCGTAGTTGCCCTGCTGCGTGTAGTTGATCATCCACGTCGTGATGATGTGGGTCTGGTTGGCCGGGCCGCCGTTCGTCATCGCGTAGATGATGTCGGGGAAGTTGAAGATCCAGATCACGCGCAGCAGGATCGTCAGCAGCAGCGTCATCGAGATGTACGGGATGATGATGGAGAACAGCTGCCGCACTTTGCCGGCGCCGTCGAGGCTCGCCGCCTCCAGCATCTCGTCCGGCACCGACTGGAGAGCGGCGAGGATCATGATCGCGAAGAAGGTCACGCCGTACCAGATGTTCGCGACGATCACGGCGAACATCGCGAGCTTCGGGTCGGCCAGCCACGGCAGCGGGGCGTCGATCAGACCGGCCTTCATGAGCAGGTCGTTGACGACGCCGAATTCGGCGTTGAACATCCAGCGGAACAGCATGCCGATGAGGAAGCCGGACACCGCCCACGGGAAGAACACCAGCGCCTGGTAGAGGCCGCGGAAGCGGAACCGCTTGCGCAGGGCGAGCGCGATGAGGAACCCGATCACGAGCTGCGGCACGAGCGAGCCGACCACCCAGAGCACGGAGTTCCACGCCACGGTCGGGAACGCCGGGTCGCGGAAGACGGCGAGGAAGTTGTCGAAACCCACGAACGGCGTCGACGTCAGGTCCCACAGGTTCCAGTCGTGGAAGGCCATGCGGGCGCCCTGCAGCATCGGCCAGTAGGTGAACCAGCAGACGAAGACGATCGCGGGCGCGAGGAAGGCCAGCAGCGTGAGGGCGGTGCGGCCCCGGAAGGGGCGACGACGCGATGCCGGGGAGGCCCCGCCGGCGGTGCCGACGGAGCCCCCTTCACGGATGGTGCGGGCCACGGATCAACCCTTCTCCGCGGCGTACTTCTCGGTCCAGAACGCGTCCCACGAGGCGAGGAGGTCCTTGGTGGACATGTTGCCCAACAGCACGCTCTGCACGTCCTGGTCGGACTTCTGGATCCACTCGGTCCACCAGCTCACGCCGCGCGGCTGACGCACGTTGACGTAGGTCTCCGGGTCCTCGGTCATGGTGACGTAGCTGGTCCAGGGGCCGGTGGAGTAGAACTCGTCGTCCGCGGCGGCCGCGATGATCGGAACGAGGCTGTTCGCCTGCGCGAACTCGGTGGCGGGCTCGGCGGACGACAGGAACTCGACGAGCTTCACCGCGGCCTCCTTGTGCTCGCTGTTCTCCGCGACACCCCAGCCGGCGACGGCGAGGGGCTGTGCGGCCTTGCCGGACGGGCCGACGAGCAGCGGCGCGGTGTCCCACTGGTCCTCGGTCAGCGAGGAGTCCTGCACCGTCGCGATGACCTCCGGGTCCTGCAGGAGGAAGGCCGTGGTGCCGTTGGTGAACCCGGCGACCATCTCGGGGTAGCCCCACGAGACGGCGGACGGCGGCGAGGCTTCCTTGAACAGGTCGAAGTAGTCGTCGACCGCCTCCTGCGCTTCGGGGGCGGCGAAGATCGTCGAGCCGTCCTCCATGAGGAACGCGTCCTCCGTGTCGAGGCCGTCGATCGTGTAGGCCTCGATCGCGGCGACGACGTTGCTGTTCGCGTTCTGACCGCCACGGAACGCGTACCCGTAGATGTTGTTCGACGGGTCCTGGATCGCCGACGCCTGCTCCAGCAGGTCCTTCCAGCTGTGCGGCGGGCCGTCGAAGCCGGCCTGCTCGACGAGGTCGGTGCGGTAGAACAGCGACAGGCCGTAGAAGCCGTAGGGGACGAAGTAGCTCTTGCCGTCTTCCGCGACCGAGGCCGACTGCGCGTTCTCGGTCAGGGCGTCCCAGCCGTCCCACTTCTTCAGATCGGGACCGAGGTCGTAGAGCCAGCCGTTGTTCGCGAACGGCCCGACGGTGATGTCGCGCACCTCGAGCACATCGACGCCCTTGCCGGACTGCAGCATCTGCTGGATCTTCTGGTCGGCCTGCTCGGTGGGCGGGGAGACGAGGGTGACGGTGATGTCGGGGTTGTCCTTCTCGAACTCGTCGAGCAGTCCGCGGAGGAGCTCCGTGCGCGCCGGGTTCGTCAGGCTCTCGACCATCTGGAGGGTGACGCTGCCGTCGCCGCCGGACGAGCCGGAGCCTCCGGAGCAGCCGGTGAGTGCGAGGACGGCGACGGTGCCGACTCCGGCTGCGGTCGTCAAGATCTTGTTCTTCACGATGTGCCTCTCGGTGGGGGTGGGTGGTGTTCGGGTGGGTCGTGCGGGAGGTGGTGCGGGTCAGGGGAGGATGAGGGCGTCGGCGGGGCGGATGCCGGCGCGGCGCAGGATCGCGGGGACGCAGCGCTCGACGAACGCCTCGATGTCGGAGGCCTCCGTGTACAGGTGCGCGGACAGGCGGAAGTAGCCGACGCCCCGGAAGCTCGTGAACGCGGTCTCCACGCCGACCTCGTCGAGGAGGTCCATGCGCAGCGCGTCGGCCTCCTCGCGGGTGGCGCCGAGGCCGAGCGGCAGCCGGATGAGTCGCATGGACGGCACCGGGGAGGGGAGGGGGGTCAGCGGGTCCTCGTCGCTGAAGGGGCGCAGGGCTTCCGCGATGAGCTCGGCACCGGCGTCGGCACGCGCGGCCATGGCGTCGCGGGCGGCCGCCCATCCGAACTCCGCCTCGATGAACTCGATCGCGGTGGGGGTGGCGAGGTACGTCGTCGCATCGATCGTGCCCTGGGTGTCGAAGCGCTCGGGGTACGGCTCGCGCGCGGCCCAGGAGTCGATCAGCGGCCAGAGCTCGTCGCGGTCGGGGGCGGTGGTGACGAGGAGGGCGGAGCCGCGCGGGGCGCAGGGCCACTTGTGCAGATTCCCGAACCACCAGTCGCCGCCGGCGACGGCCGCCGCATCCGGGATGAGGCCGGGGGCATGGGCGCCGTCGACGAGGGTGCGCACGCCGCGCTCGGCCGCGAGGTCGGCGATGCGGCGGGTGGGCAGCAGGCGGGCGGTGGGCGAGGTGATCTGGTCGACGACGAGCAGCCGCGTGCGCGGGGTGAGGGCGTCGGCGAAGAGCTGCACGATCTCGTCGTCGTCGGCGAGCAGGGGCAGGGCGACCGTGCGGACGGCGGCGCCGAACCGGCGGGCGAGACGCTCGGCGCCCATGGTGATGGCCCCGTAGCCCTGGTCGGTCACGAGGATCTCGTCGCCGCTGTCGAGCTGGAGGGCGTTGTAGACGACCGTGGCCGCGGCGGAGGCGTTGGGCACGAACACGCTGTCCTCCGCGCGGGCGCCGACGAACGGAGCCGTCCGCTGCCTCGCCTCCTGCACCCGCTCCGCGATCCGCGGGAACCACTCCACGGGGCTCAGATCGGCACGGCGGCGCAGGGCGTCCTGATGGGCGACCACCACCGACGGCACCGCCCCGAACGACCCGTGGTTGAGGTGGATCACCGTCGGGTCGAGGGGCCAGGCATCGCGCGCTCGCAGGCCGGAGTTCAGCGTGAGCGGAGCGGGGAACTGCGGAGCGGGCATCGGACCTCATCGGTGAGCGGGGGCGAGTTGTTGCACAACTTTGCCACACGCCTTCGGTTTTGGCTACGAAACCGCGAAGATGAAACATAGTTGTCATACGAGTTTGCGACGCCGGGGGCGTCCGACAGACTTCACGAGGGGTGGGGGAGTGGCAGAGAGGATGACGATGAGCGCACTGGACACGGCGCTGCACGGCCTGCGGGCTCTCATCGCCGACGGCGCCCTGCGCCCCGGTGACCGGCTGCCGAGCGAGGGGGAGCTGTGCGAACGGCTCGGTGTCTCGCGCGGGTCGCTGCGCGAAGCCATCCGGACCCTCGCCGCACTGGGCGTGCTGGAGACGCGGCACGGTTCCGGCAGCTACGTCAGCGAGCTCCGCGCGGCCGACCTCATCGGCAGTCTCTCCCTCACGGTCGGACTGCTGCCGATGGCCGGGGTGCTGGAGCTGACGGAGCTCCGACGGGTGCTCGAGCCGCACGCGGCGGCGCTCGCCGCGGCGCGGATCGACGAGGACACGGTCGCCGCGCTCGACGAGGTGCTCACGGAGATCGAGTCGACGACGGACTTCGAGGCGCAGTCCCGCCTCGACCACGAGTTCCACATGGCGATCTCGTCGGTCGCGGGCAACGAGGCCCTGACGAGCCTGATCGACGTGCTGCGCTCCCGCTCCCGTGCCTACCGGATCTCCGACCCGGAGGATGCCGCGGAGCTCAAGATCCACTCCGACGCCGGCCACCGCGCGATCCTGCGCGGCCTCGCCGCCGCGGATCCGGTGGCCGCCTCGGCCGCCGCGTCCGCCCACGTCGCCTACACCGAGTACTGGGTGCGGCGGTACTCCGGCCTCTGACTCCTGGTTTCCCGGCCGAGCCACCCTCTTTCGTGCGCCCCGGCCCTATTCGGACGTCCGGAAGGGGGTGGGCGGCACCGAAGGGGGTGGGTCGGCGAACGGGGTCAACCGAGCGTGATGTCGACCTGGATCTCGGACGCGAGGCGCTCGAGGTCGGCACGCAGGGCGTCGAGGTCGACCGTCGGCGGGACTTTCGCGATCACCGACGCCTCGAACAGCCTCCCGCCGGCCATCGCGGCCTCCCGGGTCTCGGTCGTGAGCTCCTCGATGCTCAGGGCATGCGCGTTCAGCACCGCCGAGACCTCGCGCACGATGCCGGGGCGGTCGTTGCCGAGCACCTGCATCACGAGCAGCTGCTCCTCGTCCTCGGACGGCCCTGGCGTGCCGGTGAGCACCGAGAGCGTGAGCAGACCCTGGCCCTGGATCCCCCGGAGCGCGGTCTCGAGCTCCCCGGTGCGCTCCGTCGGCACGGACACCTCGATGACACCCGCGAACGTGCCGGCGAGCTCGGCGAGGGAGCTGTTCTCCCAGTTGCCGCCATGGGCATCGACGACATCGGCGACGGCGGCCACGAGGCCCGGACGATCGGCACCCGCGACAGTGAGGATGAGTGTGGTCATGGGGTCAGCGTAACCCGAGGATCAGTCCGCCCAGACCCCGGTCTCCAGGAATCGCTCCAGCCGCGCACGGTGCGGGGCGAGGTCCCACCCCTGCTGCGCGACCCACTCGTCCGAGTAGTACGTGCCGGCGTACCGCACACCGCTGTCGCAGATCAGGGTCACGACGCTGCCGGTCTCGCCCGCGGCACGCATCCGGGCGATGAGCTGGAACGCGCCGTAGAGGTTCGTGCCGGTGGAGCCGCCCGCCCAGTGCAGGGTGCGCTCGCGAAGGAGCCGGATCGCGGCGATGGAGCCCGCGTCCGGCACCTGGATCATCTCGTCGATCACGGACGGCACGAAGGAGGCCTCCACCCGCGGCCGCCCGATGCCCTCGATGCGGCTCGGGTGTCCGGCCGGCGGGTCGACCGTGCCCGCCCAGCCGTCGTAGAAGGCCGAGCCCTCGGGGTCGACGACGGCGATCCTGGTGTCATGGCGGCGGTACTTCACGTAGCGGCCGAAGGTGGCGCTGGTGCCCCCGGTGCCGGCGCCCGTGACGATCCAGCGGGGGATCGGATGCCGCTCCTGGGCGAGCTGGCCGAACACGCTGTCGGCGATGTTGTTGTTGCCGCGCCAGTCGGTCGCACGCTCCGCGTAGGTGAACTGGTCGAGGTAGTGCCCGGTGCAGTCCGCCGCCAGGCGCTGCGCCTCGGGGGACATGTCCTCCGCGCGATCCACGAAATGGCAGGTGCCGCCGTAGAACTCGATGAGGTCGATCTTCTCCTGCACCGTCGATCGGGGCACGACCGTGATGAACTTCAGCCCCAGCATCCGGGCGAAGTAGGCCTCCGACACCGCGGTCGACCCGCTCGACGACTCCACGAGGGTCGTGTCCTCGCGGATGCGCCCGTTGACGAGTCCGTACAGGAGGAGGGAGCGCGCGAGGCGGTGCTTGAGGGAGCCGGTCGGGTGCACCGACTCGTCCTTGAGGTAGAGGTCGATGCCCCACTCCGGCGGCAGCGGGAACAGGTGCAGGTGCGTGTCGGCGCTGCGGTTGGCATCGGCTTCCAGCAGGGCGATCGCGGTGCTGGTCCAGTCGCTCATGCCCTCGAGCGTACCGGCCGGGGTCAGCCCACCGTGCCCGCCGGGGAGGCACCGCCCGATCCGTCCACGTGCATCAGCGAGGCCTGGGACTGCTCCTGCTGGAGCTGGAACTCGAAGCGCGAGCGGTCGCCGCGGTGGTACGCGATGAAGTACTCGATCGGCAGGCCATCCTCACTGCGGCTGATGCTGCGCAGGCGGAGGAGGGCGGAGCCGGCGCTCACACCGAGATGCTGAGCCTGCTCGTGCGTGGCGACCGTCGCCTCCGCGGAGCGGACGCCGTGCGTGGCGATGATGCCGTGGTCGGCGAGCAGCCGGTACAGCGACGCCTCGGTGAGGTCGGCGCCGAGCGTCACCGCTCCCACCGCCTCCGGCATCCACGTGGTCGAGAGCGACCAGGGCTCGCCGTCGACGTGCCGCAGCCGCTCCAGCACGATCACCGGCGATCCGACCGGCACCTCGAGGGCGAGGGCGACCTCCTCGTCGGCGACGGTCTGCTCGTGCCGGAGGACGTCGCTGTGCACGTGCCCGCCGCGCCGCTCGACGTCGTCGTACAGCCCGACGAGCGTGTGCACGAGACTCTCGCTCGTGCGCGGGCGGGAGACGAACGTACCCTTGCCCTTCACGCGCTCGACGAGTCCCTCGTGCTCGAGCTGGGCGAGCGCCTGGCGCACGACCGTGCGGGAGATGCCGTAGCGCTCGCACAGCCGGTGCTCGCCGGGAAGAGGATCGCCCGGCTGCAGACCGTCGCGGGCGATGCCGTCGATGATGAGCTGCCGGAGCTGGTCGTACATCGGCGCCGCGCTGTGGCGGTCGATCGCATCCTCGATGAGAGACATCAGTACGCCACCCCCGCGTGCAGGATCACGTTCGCATACGGGGTGAACTCCCCCGAGCGCACGAAGGCACGGGCGGCGTGCGTGCGCTCCTTGAACTCGACGTGCGGGACGAGCTCGATCTCGAAGCCTGCGTCGGCGAAGCGCTCGCGCAGGGCGTCGAGCACCTCCGGACTCTTCTCGGCGACCTCGGCCGACACCGTCGCCCCCTCGACCACGAGCTCCGCGAGCACCGTGTCGAGCACGTCGAGGAACGCGGGAGCGCCGGGACGGTAGGCGAGGTCGATGCGCTCGGAGCCCGGCGGGATCGGCAGCCCGGCGTCCGTCACGACGATCAGATCGGTGTGCCCGGTCTCGCTGATGACGCGGGAGAGCGCGGGGTTGATCGTGGTCGAGGTCTTGCGCATCGTGTGCTCCTGGTTCAGTTCGCGACGGGGGCCGCGGTGCGCGCGGCGAGGAAGGCCTCGACGTCGGCGCGGTGGGGGAGGCTCGGTGACGCCCCCTGCTTCGTGACGGTGAGGGCGCCCGCGGCGGTCGCCAGCCGCACCGCATCGGTGAGGGCCGCTCCGCTCGCGAGCGCGGCACCGAGGTAGCCGGCGTAGGCGTCGCCCGCGGCGGTGGTGTCGACCGCCTCCACGGGGAACGGCGGGACGACGGTGGCGCCTTCGGTGGTGACGACGCACGACCCCTGCCCGGCCAGGGTGATGACCGCGGCGCCCACGCCCTGCTCCAGGAACCAGTGCCCGGCGCGCTCGGCGGAGGCGGCGTCGGTCACCTCGATGCCGCTGATGAGTGACGCCTCGGTCTCGTTCGGGGTGACGATGTCGATGCTGCGCCAGATCTCCGGTGCCAGCTCCGCCGCCGGTGCCGGGTCGAGGATCACGGTCATCCCGTGCTCGCGACCGCGCGCGGTGATGTGCGCGGTCAGCGCGGACGGGGTTTCGAGCTGGGTGAGCAGGACGGAGGTCGTCGGGGCGAGAGCCGCGAGGGCCTCGTCGATCTGCGCCGTGCTGAGGGCGGCGTTGGCGAGCGGCACCATGACGATGTCGTTCTGCGCGGAGGCGTCGACGCGGATGTGCGCGATGCCGGTGGGGCCCGGCACGGTACGCAGGTGCGCGAGGTCGACGCCGGCCGCGGTGAGCCCGTCCACCACGAGGTCGTGGAACAGGTCGTCGCCGACGCAGCCGACGAAGCTCGTGCGGGCGCCGGAGCGCCCGGCCGCGACGGCCTGGTTCGCGCCCTTGCCGCCGAGCATCAGCGTGAACTCGTCGCCGAGGATGGTCTCGCCGCGGGCGGGGAGCCGCTGGGAGAAGGTCGTGACGTCGGCCGTCACGCTGCCGACGATGACGACGCCGGAGCGGTCGCCGGGGTGTGCGGGTGTCATCTCGCTCCTGATCCTCCTCGACAGCGCGGGGCTCCCGGTCTTTGACAAGGTTCGGGAGCTGTCATTACATTAGCCGAAGCCCCACCTGTAACGACAGGTTGCCCGCGAGGAGACCCCGATGACCGCGATCGCCCCCCGCCTGTACGTCGACAGCGCCGACACCGACCGCGTCTCGCGGCTGCTCTCCGCCGGGGTGGTGCACGGCGTCACGACGAACCCCACGATCCTCGAGCGCGGCGGGCGGACGGCCGCGGAGATCCCCGACCTCTATGCCCGCTGGGTGGACGAGGGAGCACGGGAGGTCTTCTTCCAGACGTGGGGCGGCGACACGGACTCCTTCCTCCGGAACGCGGAGGGCATCCGCGCGCTCGGCGACCGGGTGGCGGTCAAGGTGCCCGCGACCGCAGCGGGTTTCGCGGCGGCCTCGGCCCTCGTCCGCGACGGGGCCACGGTCCTCGTCACGGCGGTCTACTCCGTCGCGCAGGCGCTCGCGTGCGCCTCGATCGGCGCCCAGTACATCGCGCCCTACCTCGGACGCATGCGCGACGCGGGCATGGACGGCGACGCGCTCATCGCCCGGATGCAGGAGATGTGCGCGGGCAGCGGCTCCAACGTCCTCGCCGCCTCCCTGCGCTCCGCCGACGACATCACGGGGTTGCGCGCAGCCGGGGTGCCCTACTTCACCGCCGCGCCCGACGTGCTCGACCAGCTGCTGTTCCACGAGGTGAGCGACAGCTCGGCAGCGGAGTTCGACGCCGCGATGCAGCGCCTCGGGGCCTGACGGCTCAAGCCGACGCGGCCTGCCGCAGCCACCGTTCGACACCCGCGATGTGGGCCGTGGCGAGGGAGGTCGCCAGCGCCGAGTCGCGCTGGGCGATGGCATCGGCGATGGCGCGGTGCTCCGACAGGGTGCGCTCCACGGCGCCGCCCTCCGTGAGACCCCGCCACACGCGCGCCCGGACCGTCTGGCTGCTCAGGTGCTCGATGAGGCTCGCGAGGTAGGCGTTGCCCGCCATGCCCACGATCTCGCGGTGGAAGCGGATGTCGTGGTCGACGAGCTCCTCGATCCCGACGGACGCGTCGACGGCCTCTACCTCCTCCTGCAGGGCCGCGATCGCCTCGTCCGTGCCGAGGGTCGCCGCGAGACCGGTGGCCTGCGATTCGAGCATCCGGCGGACGGCGAACATCTCCAGCATCGAGTCGTCGTCGTGCATGTCCACGACGAAGGCGATCGCCTCCAGCAGCAGGTGCGGCTCCAGGCTCGTGACGTAGGTGCCGTCGCCGCGGCGTACGTCGAGCACGCGGATGACCTCCAGTGCCTTGACCGCCTCGCGCATGGAGTTGCGGGAGAGGCCGAGGCGCTCGGACAGCTCCTTCTCCGGGGGCAGGCGATCGCCGGGGGCCAGTTCGCCCGACACGATCATCGCCTTGATCTTCTCGATCGCCTCGTCCGTGACTGCCATGGCGCTCATCCTCGCACAACATCCGATGTCTGCGGCAGGATGGGGACATGCGCATCCTCGACTCGCACCTGCACCTGTGGGACCCGGAAGCCCTCGGGTACACGTGGCTCGAAGGACCGCTCGCGGGGCGCTTCGGCGCCGACGAGCTCGAGCGTGCGCGGGTGGAGCGGGCCACGGACGAGCGGGCCGTGTTCGTGCAGGCCGAGACCATCGAGGATGACTTCCTCGCGGAGGTGCGGTGGGTGGCCGGGCAGGCGGAGCGGCTCGGGGTGGTCGGCATCGTCGCCGGCGCTCGGCTCGATCGCGGTACCGACACCACGGTGCACCTGGAGAGTCTCACCGCGGAGCCCCTGGTGGTCGGGGTGCGTCACCTCCTGCAGGGGGAGCCGGACGGCGTGATGCTCTCGTCGGCCTTCATCACCGGAGCCCGGGAGGTCGCGGCGCACGGGTGGACCTTCGACGCGTGCGTGCGTGCCGCGCAGCTCCCGGACCTCGCACGACTGTCGGGCGCGATCCCCGAGCTGCGGATCGTGCTCGACCACCTGGGCAAGCCGGAGGTCGGGACGGCTTCTGCTCCGCGCACGCCCTCGGTGGAGTGGGAGCGGGACCTCGCCGAGCTCGCGCGACACCCCGGGGTGTTCTGCAAGGTGTCCGGACTGCCCGCGGAGGCCGGAGGGGACTGGAGCCTCGCGCAGCTCGAACCCTTCCTCGACACCGCGGCCGACGTCTTCGGTCCCGAGCGCCTGATGTGGGGGAGCGACTGGCCCGTGTCGGCGGTCGGCCCCGTCGAGCATGACGGCCCGCACGCTCCCGCCGACGGTGCGCCGGTGTATCAGCCGTCCGCCCGCAGCCGCTGGGCCGACGCCGTGGCGACGTGGGCCTCCTCCCGCGGCATCGATCACGACGCCCTCTTCCACGTCACCGCCACCTCCGTCTACTCCCTCTAACCCCCCGCCCCCTTACGCGGGGGAGTGCGATATGCCACCTCCGGAGCCCCGTCCGGGCCCGTTTCTGATCCCGGCCGGATGGGTGCCGTGCCGCTCACGGTCGTCCCTCCAGGGCGCCTCGGGGCGTGCCGGATGGGAAACGGCCCGCGGCAGGCGCATCGGGGAGCGATTCTGATCCCGCCCGCGCGGCGAGGCGGCGTGCGGGACGAGAAAGGGGCCTGCGGGGCGGGGTGGGGGAGCGATTCTGATCCCGGGCGGAACGGCGGGACGGGACGGGGACGGCCCGGGGTCTCGCGGGGAGACACCGGGCCGTCGGGGAGATCGGGTCACTCGGGGCGGAGGCGGAGCTGCGCCATCCCCCCGTCGACCTCGATGAAGGTGCCCGTGGTGGAGCCCGCGGCGGGACTCACGAGGTA
Organism: Microbacterium sp. HSID17254; assembly: GCF_003989315.1. Taxonomy (NCBI): domain Bacteria; kingdom Bacillati; phylum Actinomycetota; class Actinomycetes; order Micrococcales; family Microbacteriaceae; genus Microbacterium; species Microbacterium sp. HSID17254. The sequence continues at coordinate 58,036 of NZ_RBLT01000020.1, read as the reverse complement.
GGCCACCGCGGCGGCGACCTCGTCGGGGCTCACCAGGCGTCCGTGGGGCTGTCGTGCCTCCAACGCGGCCCGCTCGGCGGCGGGGTCGGCCGCGGAGTCGAGCAGTCGTCCGACCCAGGGCGTGTCCGCCGTGCCGGGGTTGACCGCATTGACGCGGATGCCCTCGCGCAGGTGGTCGGCGGCCATCGCGCGGGTCAGCGCCGACACGGCGCCCTTCGACGCGGAGTAAAGGGCCCGCTGCGGGAGCCCGGTGGTCGAGGCGATCGAGGCCGTGTTGCACACCGCGGCGGCCGGGGACTTCCGGAGCCACGGCAGTGCCGCCGACGTCACCCGTGCGATGCCGGTGACGTTGATGGAGAGGACGCGGGCCCACTCGTCGTCGTCGTTCGCGGCGATGTCGCCCTGTGCGCCGATGCCGGCGTTGTTGACGACGATGTCGATGCGGCCGAAGCGCTCGGCGACGGCGACGACGGCGGCGTCCACGCTCGCGCGGTCGGAGACGTCGGCGGTGAACGCGGCGAAGCGCTCGTCGGCGTGGGTGGTGTCGCGGTCGAGGACCGCGACGGTGACGCCGTCCGCGTGCAGACGGTCGGCGATCGCCGCACCGATGCCGGAGGCGCCACCGGTGACGATGGCCACGAGTCCTTCCGTGCCGCCGTCGGGTCCCTGAGCCTGTCGAAGGGTCACTTCTCTGCCTCCCATGCGATGAAGTCCTGGCGCTGGCGGCCGAGGCCGTCGATCTCGATCTCGACCACGTCGCCCGCGCTGAGGTAGGGGTATTTGCCGGACAGGGCCACGCCCTGCGGGGTGCCGGTGAGGATCAGGTCACCGGGCTCGAGCGTCACATACTGCGACAGGTGATGCACGATCTGCTCGACCGTGAAGATCATGTCGCTCGTGTTCGAGTCCTGTCGCGGCTCGCCGTTCACGAAGCTGCGGAGGCCGAGCGCCTGGTGGTCGACCTCGTCCGGCGTGACCAGCCACGGACCCGTGGGGTTGAAGCCGAAGGCGATCTTGCCCTTCGACCACTGCCCGCCGGAGACCGCCATCTGGAAGTCGCGCTCCGACACGTCGTTCGCGGCGACGAAGCCGGCGACGTGCGCCATCGACTCGTCCGGGGAGTCGAGGTACGCGGTGCGGGTGCCGATGACGATGCCGAGCTCGACCTCCCAGTCGGTCTTCTCGCTCCCCCGCGGGATCGTCACGGCGTCGTTCGGGCCGACCACCGTGTTGGGCGTCTTGAGGAAGATGATGGGGATGGTCGGCGGCTCCGACCCCGACTCCGCGGCGTGGGCGGCGTAGTTCATCCCGATGCAGATCACCGCGCTCGGGCGGGCGATCGGGGCGCCGATGCGCATCGTCGCGGCGTCCGGCAGCTCGGAGAGCTCCCCGGCGTCGCGGGCGGCGGCGACGTGGGCGACGAAGTCTCCCGCAAGGAAGTCGCCGTTGACATCGGATGTCACCGGGCGGAGGTCGAGGTAGCGGTCACCCTCCAGGAGGACGGGGATCTCCGCCCCCGGGGTGCCGAGCCGCGCGAACTTCATGATTCTCCTGATCGTTCGGGAGGCCGCTGCTCAGCGGCCGGTCTCGTTGACAGTATAGACATCGGATGTTTACACTCCAAGAGATCCGCGCGGAAGAACGACCCGCGCATGGAGAGGAACCCCGTGAGCCGTATCGTCGCCCTCGACACCACCGACATCCGCTTCCCCACGTCGCTGAGCCTGGACGGCTCCGACGCGATGAACCCGGACCCCGACTACTCTGCCGCGTACGTCATCGTCCGCACGGACGCCGGCGACGGCATCGAGGGGCACGCCTTCGTCTTCACGATCGGCCGCGGCAACGACGTGCAGGTCGCCGCCATCGACGCGCTCGCCGGGCACCTCGTCGGGCGTGAGATCGAGCCGCTGCTCGACGACATGGGCGGCACGTTCCGCGAGATCATCGGCGACTCGCAGCTCCGCTGGCTGGGCCCGGAGAAGGGCGTCATGCACATGGCCATCGGCGCGGTCGTCAACGCGCTGTGGGACATCAAGGCCAAGCGCGCGGGCCTGCCGCTCTGGCAGCTGCTCGCCCGGATGACCCCGGAGGAGCTCGTCGATCTCGTCGACTTCCGCTACCTCACCAACGCCCTCACCCGCGAGGAGGCGCTGGAGATCCTGCGCGCGGCGGAGCCCGGCCGGGCCGAGCGCGAGCAGCAGCTCCTCGCCACCGGCTACCCCGGCTACACGACCAGCCCCGGCTGGCTCGGCTACTCCGACGAGAAGCTCGAGCGCCTCGCCCGCGAGGCCATGGCCGACGGCTTCACGCAGATCAAGCTCAAGGTCGGTGCCGACCTCGACGACGACATCCGCCGCTTCCGGAAGGCGCGCGAGGTGTGCGGCCCGGACTTCCCCATCGCGATCGACGCCAACCAGCGCTGGGAGGTGTCCGAGGCGATCGAATGGGTGAACGCGCTCGCCGAGTTCCACCCCGCCTGGATCGAGGAGCCCACGAGCCCCGACGACATCCTCGGCCACGCCGAGATCGCCCGCGGCGTCGCGCCCATCCGTGTCGCCACCGGTGAGCACGCGCAGAACCGGATGATCTTCAAGCAGCTCCTGCAGGCCGACGCGATCTCGGTCATGCAGATCGACGCCGTCCGCGTCGCGGGGGTCAACGAGAACATCGCCAACCTGCTGCTCGCGGCGAAGTTCGACGTGCCGGTGTGCCCGCACGCCGGCGGCGTGGGGCTGTGCGAGGCCGTGCAGCACCTGTCGATGTTCGACTTCGTCGCCGTTTCTGGGACCCGCGAGGGCCGCCTGATCGAGTTCGTCGACCACCTGCATGAGCACTTCGTCGTGCCGACCGACATCCAGGGCGGCTCCTACATGGCCCCGACCGCGCCGGGTACGGGCATGGAGATGAAGGCCGACAGCATCGCGGAGTACACCTGGACGGGCGCGCATGTCCACGCCTGACCGCCTGACCGTCCCGACGCTCGGCTACGGTGCCGCGAACGTCGGCAACCTCTTCCGTGAGCTGTCCGACGACGACGCGTGGGCGGTGCTGGACGCGGCGTGGGAGAGCGGCATCCGCTTCTACGATACCGCTCCGCACTACGGCCTCGGGCTCTCCGAGCGTCGTCTGGGTGCCTTCCTGCAGACCAAGCCGCGGGACGAGTACGTGCTCTCGACCAAGGTCGGCCGGCTGCTGCGCCCGAACCCCGACCACGCCGGCGGCCTCGACACCGCGAACGACTTCCACGTGCCGGACGACCTCCAGCGCGTGTGGGATTTCTCGGCGGACGGCATCCGGACGAGCCTGGACGAGTCCCGCGAGCGGCTCGGCATCGAGCGCATCGACCTTCTCTATCTGCACGACCCGGAGCGGCACGACCTCGACCTCGCGCTCGCCGAGGCTCTTCCTGCCCTGGAGCAGCTGCGCGCGGACGGCGAGGTGACCGCGATCGGCATCGGGTCGATGGTGTCGGACGCCCTCGCGGCATCCGTGCGCTCCGCCGACCTCGACCTCGTGATGGTGGCCGGTCGGTACACGCTGCTGGAGCAGCCCGCCGCGGTCGACGTGCTGCCCGCGTGCCGCGAGACCGGGACGGGGATCGTCGCGGCGTCGGTGTTCAACTCCGGACTCCTCGCGGCGAACGAGCCGCGGAGGGACGGCCGGTACGAGTACGGACAGCTCCCCGACGAGCTGTGGGACCGCCTCGTGCGCATCGCTGCGGTGTGCGCCGATCACGACGTGCCCCTGCCGGCCGCGGCGATCCGGTTCCCGCTCCAGTCCGACGTGGTGCGCTCCGTGGTGGTCGGCGGCAGTCGCCCGGCGCAGCTCCGGCAGAACGCGGAGTACGCTGCCCGGGAGATCCCGTCGGCCCTGTGGGAGAACCTCGCGGCCGAGGGCCTGATCCCCGCCTCCTGACCTCCATCCACCGAGAGGAGCCGCCGTGCTCGAAGGAATCCACCCGCTGCTGACCGGGGAGCTGCTGCTGCATCTCGACCGGATGGGGCACTCCGACGCCGTGGTCGTCGCCGACGCGCACTTCCCGGCCTGGGGTCTCGGGGCGCGCGTGGTCGATCTTCCCGGCACCACCACGCCCGAGGTCGTCGCGGCCATCCGCAGCGTGCTGCCGCTCGACGACGCGCCGGGCATCGATCTGATGACCTCTGCCGACGGCGAGGTGCTGGACGTGCAGCGCGAACTCATGGCCGCCGCCGGCACGGAACTCGACACCACGCGCTTCGTCGAGCGCTTCGCGTACTACGAGGTGGCGAAGGAGGCGTACCTCATGGTGCGCACGGGAGAGACGCGCAAGTACGGCAACGCACTCCTCCGGAAGGGTGTGGTCGGCCACCCCTCGGCCTGACCCGGGGGTTCAGCGCCCGACGGTCGACTCCCGCACGATGAGCTCGGCGGGGAACGGCGTGGGTGCCGGAGGCGCGGCGGTCGGATCGGCGAGGAGCTGCAGCAGCGCGGCCCCGGCGGCGCGACCGATCTCGTAGCCGGGCTGCCGGATGCTCGTCAGCGGCACCACGCCCTGGTGTGCGGCGGCCACGTCGTCGAACCCGACGAGGGCGATCTCCTCCGGCACCCGGATGCCGTGGCGGAGCAGCTGTGTCAGCACGCCGAGGGCCACCCCGTCGTTCGCGGCGAAGACCGCGTCGGGACGCTCTTCCGCCGGGAGATCCGTCAGGTGCGCCCCGGCCCGGAGGCCGTCTTCGGTCGTGAGATGCTCGACGTCGAGGACGGAGATACGGGCGTCGGTCCCCGCCACCGCGTCGCGCAGCCCGGCGAGACGATCGTTCGACTGGCTCACCGTCGGGGCTCCGAGGAACAGGATGCGGCGACGGCCGAGGGAGAGCAGGTGCTCGCCGGCCAGCCGTCCGCCGCCGCGGTCGTCGAAGGTGACCGCGGCGACGGAGGGCGAATCCCGGATGGGGCCGACGACCACCGAGCGGATCCCGCGAGTCGCGAGCTGTTCCAGCCGTGGCACGACATCGCCGCGCGGGTAGATGACGATGCCCTGCACCCGGTGGGCCTCGAACATGTCGATGTTCTGCTCCTCGCGGGCGGCATCGCGGGCGCTGTCGCTGAAGAAGAGCGACCAGCCGCCCTCACGGGCCACGTCGTCGACGCCGCGGGACAGGTCGTTGAAGTACGGCAGCCAGGCGTCGAGGAGGATGAGGGCGAGGGCTTTGCTCGACCCGGCGCGGAGCTGGCGGGCCGATTCGTTCGGCACGAAGCCGAGCTCGGCGATCGCCGCCCGCACCCGCTCGCGGCTGGCGGCGCCGAGGACGTGCGGGTGATTGAGGTAGTTCGACACGGTCGATGCCGACACCCCCGCGAGAGCCGCGACATCCTTCACGCTCGCGGGCATGGGCCTCCTTCGGCGGTGGGGCCGCAGGCGCGCGGCCGGATGAGGCCCAGGCTAGCGGACCAGTTGTAACGTGCCAAGAAAGTTCTTGACACCCCGACGGATGGCGACGTAGCGTGACTCGCACACCGGGCTTGTAACGTGCCAAGTCCGCGCGGCGACGGTGCCGGACACCCGCCGGAGGAGCGCTCATGAACATCGGCTGCCACGGACTCGTCTGGACGGGGACCTTCGACGCGGACGGCATCCGGCTCGCGGTCGAGAAGACGAAGCAGGCGGGCTTCGACCTCATCGAGTTCCCCTTGATGGACCCGTTCTCGTTCGACGTCGCCGCCGCCCAGGCCGCCCTCGCGGAGCACGGACTCGCGGTCAGTGCCTCGCTCGGGCTCTCCGACGAGACCGACATCACGAGCGGCGACCCCGCCGTGGTCGCCGCGGGCGAGGCGCTCCTGCTCCGCGCGGTCGACGTGCTCGCCGACCTCGGCGGTGCGCACTTCTGCGGGGTGATCTACAGCGCCATGAAGAAGTACATGGATCCGGTCACGCCCGAAGGTCTCGCATCGAGCCGTCGCACGATCGCCCGGGTCGCCGACCACGCCGCCGAGCGGGGGGTCTCGGTCTCGCTCGAGGTCGTGAACCGCTACGAGACCAACGTGCTGAACACGGCACGGCAGGCGCTGGCGTACCTCGGCGAGGTCGACCGCCCGAACCTCGGGATCCACCTGGACACGTACCACATGAACATCGAGGAGTCGGATATGTTCGCGCCGGTGCTCGATGCGGCTCCCGCCCTGCGGTACGTGCACATCGGCGAGAGCCACCGCGGCTATCTCGGCACCGGGACGGTCGACTTCGACACGTTCTTCAAGGCGCTCGGGCGCATCGGCTACGACGGCCCCATCGTGTTTGAGTCGTTCTCCTCGGCGGTGGTGGCGCCCGACCTCAGCCGCATGCTCGGCATCTGGCGCAACCTCTGGACCGACAACGACGAGCTGGGTGCGCACGCGAACGCCTACATCCGCGACAAGCTCGTCGCGGTGGACTCGATCCGCCTCCACTGACGCCCGGGCGGCGGTTCGAGATCAAGATGTTATTACAGGTCTTCCCTCGCCGCCGATCGTTAGATACATTTAGATACAACTTGCACTGACCCGGGTGCAGGTCGCAGAATTGATCCGATGTTTACGGCGGAACGGTCCGCCGCAATCGCGACAGAACCTTCAAGGAAGCAGGTGAGCGCATGAGTGGACCCATCCTGAGGGTCGAGGGGATCAGCAAGGGATTCCCCGGTGTCCAGGCGCTGAAGGACGTGCATCTCGAGGTGCGCGCCGGCGAGGTGCTCGTGCTCGTGGGTGAGAACGGTGCCGGCAAGTCCACCCTGATGAAGATCCTCTCCGGGATCTACACCAAGGACGAGGGCACGATCACGTTCGAGGGGCAGGAGGTCGAGCTCACCAGCCCGCTGCAGGCGCAGGAGCTGGGGATCACGATCATCCACCAGGAGCTCAACCTGATGCCCGACCTCACGGTCGCGCAGAACATCTACGTCGGCCGCGAACCCACGACGGGTCCGTTCCTGTCGGAGCGGAAGCTCAACCGGCAGACGGCCGAGCTGCTGCAGCGCCTCGACATCCACCTCGACCCCCGCCAGCGCGTGGGCGAGCTGACGGTGGCCGAGCAGCAGATGGTCGAGATCGCCAAGGCGCTGTCCTTCAACGCCAAGGTCCTCATCATGGACGAGCCGACGTCGGCCCTCACCGACAGCGAGGTCGAGACCCTCTTCGTCCTCATCGAGCAGCTCAAGGCCCGTGGCACCGGCATCGTGTACATCTCGCACCGCATGGACGAGCTGCGCCGCCTGGCGGACCGGGTGACCGTGCTCCGCGACGGCACATACATCGGATCACTCGACAAGTCCGAGATCACGATTCCGACGATCATCGAGATGATGGTCGGCCGCGTGATCGACGAGGGCACCCGCCCGCAGGCGCGGGAGCACCTCAACGACCCGATCGTGCTCGACGTGCAGGGGCTCTCCACGCGGAAGCTCCTCAAGGACGTGTCGTTCCAGCTGCACAAGGGCGAGATCCTCGGATTCGCCGGCCTCATGGGCGCCGGCCGCACGGAGACCGCCCGTGCCGTCATCGGCGCGGACCACCGTGACGGCGGCACGATCACGATCGGTGGGCGCACCGTCCGCATCGCGCAGCCCGCCGACGCGGTCAAGCACGGCGTCGGCTACCTCTCCGAGGACCGCAAGCTGCTCGGCCTCATGCTGGAGCAGGACGTCACCTTCAACACCGTGCTCGCGTCGCTCGGCTCCTACGCCAACGGCATCGGGTGGATGGGCGACAGCAAGGCCAAGAACCGCACGAAGGAGTACGTCCAGCAGCTGCGGGTGAAGACCCCCTCGGTCAACCAGGTCGTCAAGCTCCTCTCCGGAGGGAACCAGCAGAAGGTCGTCATCGCCCGGTGGCTGATGCGCGACTGCGACATCCTCATCTTCGACGAGCCGACGCGAGGCATCGACGTCGGCGCGAAGGAGGAGATCTACCGCCTCATGCAGCAGCTCGCCGACGCGGGCAAGTCCATCATCGTCATCTCGTCGGAGCTCCCCGAGATCCTCCGGGTCGCGAACCGCATCGCCGTGTTCGCGAACGGTCGCATCACCGGGACGCTCCGCAACGAGGAAGCCAGCCAGGAGAAGATCATGCAACTCGCAGCCCACGGGGAGGAAGACTGATGAGCACCCCACAGCAGTCCGGATCGTCGACGACGACGATCATCCAGACGGCCGTCAACGAGGACACCGACAAGCGCGACGTCGCCGGGTTCCTCAAGCGGCAGTTCCAGCAGTCGCTCGCGTTCGGCACCCTGATCGTCCTGGTCATCTTCTTCTCGATCGCCAGCCCGAACTTCTTCACCTTCAGCAACATCGCCACGGTGCTGCTGTCGACCGCGGTCATCGGCATCCTCGCCCTCGGCACGACGTTCGTCATCATCACGGGCGGCATCGACCTGTCGATCGGCACCGGCATGGCGCTCTGCGCGGTGATGACCGGTGTCCTCATCACCAACCTCGGCCTGCCGGTGTGGGTGGGCGTGCTCGGCGGCATCGCGACCGGTGTGCTCATGGGGCTGGTGAACGGCGTCAACATCACGTTCCTGCGACTGCCTCCGTTCATCGCGACCCTGGCCATGATGATGATCGCGGGCGGCCTCGCCCTCGTGATCTCGAACGTCGCGCCGATCTACTTCTCGACCTCGGCTCCCGACTTCAAGAAGATCGCGCTCGGCGTGCTCATCCCCGGCATCCCGAACGCGGTGCTCATCACCGCGGCCCTCGCGATCGTCGCCTGGCTCGTGCTGTCGAAGACGCTGCTCGGCCGGTACACCTTCGCGATCGGATCGAACGAGGAGGCCACGCGCCTCTCCGGCGTCAACACCCGCCGCTGGACGATCCTCATCTACATGTTCGCCGGCGCCTTCACCGGCATCGCGGGCATCGTGATCGCCGCCCGCCTCGACTCGGCGCAGCCGCAGATCGGCACCGGCTACGAGCTGCAGGCCATCGCGGCCGTGATCATCGGCGGCACCTCGCTGCTCGGCGGCCGCGGCTCGATCCTCGGCACCGTGATCGGTGCGCTCATCATGAGCGTCCTCGTCAACGGCCTCCGGATCATGTCGATCCAGCCCGAGTGGCAGAACATCGTCGTCGGCGTCGTCGTCCTGCTGGCCGTCTTCCTCGACTCGCTGCGCAACCGCCAGCGGACCTGAGACACGGCGGCGGCGAAACCCGTGCCCGCCGCCGTCCCCGGCTCCGGCCGGACCCCGCGGAACCCTCCGCACAGGCACCACGAATGTCCACCCGCCGGTCCTGGCCGGCACCCACACAGAACAACGGAGTTTCCATGAAATTCGGCAAGAAGACCGCATTCGCGGCACTCGTGGCCGCATCCGCGCTCGTGTTCGCCGGCTGTGCCGGCGGCGGCGACGTGATCGAAGAGGGCTCGGGCGGCGACACCGGCAGTGGCGACGGCGAGATGTACATCGCCATGGTCTCGAAGGGCTTCCAGCACCAGTTCTGGCAGGCCGTCAAGAAGGGCGCGGAGGAGAAGGCCCAGGAGCTGGGCGTCAAGATCACCTTCGAGGGCCCGGCCGCCGAGACCGAGATCGCGCAGCAGCTCGAGATGCTGACCGCCGCGATCGACAAGAACCCGGACGCCATCGCCTACGCCGCCCTCGACCCCGAGGCGTGCGTCGCCCCGCTCGAGCAGGCGAAGTCGAAGGACATCCCCGTCGTCTACTTCGACGCCCCGTGCAACGGCGACGTCGGACTCAGCCTCTCCGCGACGGACAGCAAGGTCGCCGGCGCGCTGGCGGCCGAGCACATGGCCGAGCTGATCGGCGGCGAGGGTGAGGTCGCCATCGTCGGCCACTCGCAGATCAACTCGACCGGTGTCGAGCGTCGCGACGGCTTCGTCGAGAAGATCGAGGCGGACTACCCCGACATCGAGATCGTCGACATCCAGTACGGTGACGGCGACCACCTGAAGTCGGCCGACATCGCCAAGACGCTCATCGCGGCCCACCCCGACCTCAAGGGCATCTACGGCACCAACGAGGGCTCGGCCATCGGCGTCGTGAACGCCGTGAACGAGCTCGGCCTCGAGAAGGGCAAGATCACCATCGTCGGCTTCGACTCCGGTGCGGCCCAGATCAACGCCATCAAGGACGGCACCATGGCCGGCGCCATCACGCAGGACCCGATCGGCATCGGCGCCCAGGTCGTGCAGGCGGCCTACGACGCGGCCAACGGCGACGACGTCGAGGAGTTCTACGACACCGGTTCCTACTGGTACGACAAGAACAACATCGACGACGACAAGATCGCCGCGGTCCTCTACGAGTGACTCGCACGACGGAGCCCCTCGCCTTCGGGCGGGGGGCTTCGTCGTGTCCGGGGGGACTCCGGTCCGTGGGTCCGTGGTCCGTGGGTCCGTGGTCCGGCTGCACGATCCCGGGGCGACTGCACGACCGGATCCCCGGTTTCCTCGTGCACCCGTATCGGGGTCGTGCAGACGAACCGGGTCCGGAGCCGGGTGGGTCTGGGGTCTAGGTCCGGGGAGGGTCTGGGGCTGGGCCGTGGATGGGACGGATGCACGACGTGGGGACCGATGCGTGGCCGGATGGGTAGTTCGGTCGTGCAGTCGTGACAGGGGCGTGCAGGTGAAACCGGAGGGCCGAGTGGAGTCGTTCGGCACGGGGGACGGTCAGCCCGAGGGACGGATCCACGACTGTGAGACGGATGCACGACGCGGGGACCGATGTGTGGCCGAAGGGGCGGATCGGTCGTGCAGTCGTGGTAGGGGTGTGCAGGTGAAACCGGATGGCCGAGTGGAGTCGTTCGGGTCGGGGGCGGTCAGCCCGAGGGGACCGTCCCCGGGGGACGGGGCACGACGAGGGACGGATGCAGGACGGGGGGACGAGGGCATGACGGGGAGGTCGGAACGGGCGTGCGGGCGTCGCGAGGTCGTGCAGGTGAAACAGGGAGGGGGAGACGGAGGGAGGAGGGGGGGAGACGGAGGGGAGGAGGGGGTCAGAGGGGGCGGAGGAACGTGAGGATCGAAGTGGGCTCGACGATGAGCTCCTGCAGGGCGGCGTTGAAGGGGACGCCGGCGGGTGCGTGGAGGTGGGCCTGGAAGGCGTCCTCGTCGCGGTAGACCTCGTAGACGAAGAAGCGGTCAGGGTCGTCGACGAGGCGGTGGGCCTCGAAGACGATGTTGCCCTCCTCGGCGCGGACGACCTCGGCGAAGTCCCGCAGCAGCGCGGCGACCCGGTCGGCGGCTCCGGGCTGCGCGGTGAAGACGGCGTGGAGGACGGTGGGTTCGGGCATGACGACTCCTCGGGTTCGGGTGGTCAGGAGTGGAGGGCCAGGAAGCGCGCGGGGGTCGTCACGAGCATCCGGTGCACGGCGTCGTCACCCACGGCCTCGCGGAGCCGGGGAAGGTAGCGGTCGCCGAGGTAGGCGAGACCGGGCATGCCGCCGTACGCGATGTACCGGGTGCGCCGGGCGACGTCGCCCCCGAGCAGGATCCGGTCACCGGCACCCCGCTCCACCACGGCGACCGTGAGGGCCAGCAGCTCGGCGTCGGAGCGGGTGCGCGGGCGGGCGAAGCCGTCGTACCCAAGGTGGGCGCCGCGCTCGGCCAACGCGACGTGCAGACCGGGATCGGGGTCGCGGTCGGCGTGGGCCAGCACGACGCGATCCGCCGGCACCCCCTCGGCCGCCAGCAGGTCGAGGACCTCGTGGGCCGCGGTGCCGAACTCCAGATGCACCATGACGGGGGCTCCGGTCTCCCGGTGCGCCTGAGCGACGGCGACGAGGGTCGTCCGCTCGAACGGACTGAGGCGCCAGTAGTCGGCCCCGCCCTTGAGCATGCCGGCGCGGACGGGCTGCCCGTCGGGACCCGCGGCGAGAGGCACGTCGGGCGTCTCGAACACCGCGGTGTCGTCCGCCGGCATCCCCCGCGTGAGGTCGGACACGAACAGGGCGGCGAGGCGGTCCGCGCCCCACACCTGCATCGGGTGGTCGGGGCCGTAGTGGGCCTCACGGTGCCGGCCCGTCGTGGCGACCACGTGCAGTCCGGTCGCGGCGCTGATGCGGGCGACGGCGGCCGGGTCGCGGCCGAGGCCGAACGGGGTGGCGTCGACCATGGCCTCGAAGCCGCTCGCCCGCAGCAGACCGGCCTCCTCGCCGGACGCGGCCTCGTCGTCGAGCTCGTCCCCGACCAGCAGCGGCGACACCTGGAAGAGGTGCTCGTGGTAGTCCACGCGCCCGAGCCGCGACGGGTCGAGGTCGCCGAGGACGGTCCGCACGGCGGGCATCAGCGCACCGACTCCGCGGCCTCCGCGAGGCGCTCGACGGTCTCCGGCGTGAGGTCGAGGTCGAACACGTCCGCCACGACCTGCGACCAGCCGTGGATGAAGTACCGCCAGCCGTCGACCACATACAGCGCGCGGTCGTCCTCCTGTGCCTCGGCCTGGTGCAGGAACTCCAGGGAGCCGCGGTAGTTGAACTCCCACGCGTACGCGCCCTCGGGGAACACGACGGCGTCGGTCAGCGGGGAGCCCGGGCGGTCCTTGCCGAGCCCGGTGGCGTTCGCGATGACCGATCCCGCGGGCGCGGCGGCGACCAGGGCATCGGCCTCCTCCGGCGTCTCGGTGACGACGTAGCGGAGCAGTCCCTCGGGAGTGCCGTGCTGGCGGTGCACCTCGCGGAGGTGGTCGAGCTTGTCCTGCGTGCGCGCGGTGACGGTGATGAGGGCCGGGGCATCCTCCCGCTCGGCGAGGGCCCAGCTCAGCGCGGTGCCCGATCCGCCCGCACCCAGGATGACGACCTCGGCCCCGGTGCGCGCGAAGTGGTCGGCGGGGAGGAAGTCGCGCAGCGCCAGGTCGACCGTGATCGGGTCCTTCGCGCGGCCGGACAGCGTGGACCCGCGCTTGGCGATGCTGGAGATCTCGGCACAGGACACGGCGAACGGGTCGAGGTCGTCGAACAGGTCGGACGCCGCCGCGTACACGTTCATCTTGTGCGTGGTGACCAGCGCGCCGCGGTGGTGCGGGTCATCGCGGATCTGCTCGACCATGGCGCGGTACTGCGCGGGGTCGGCGTCCATCGGCAGGTCGTGGCCGACGAGGGTCCGGGTGGGGAGGCCGAGGATGTCGGCCCACAGCGGGAACACCTTCATGATCGACGACGAGGCGGTGGTGACGCCGACGAAGCCCATGTAGTCGGCGGTGGCGGGGGCTGACGGTGCGGCGGACGTCGCGGCGGTGGTCATCGGTTCTCCTCGGGAGCGGACGCGGGCAGGGGCACGGGGTGGGCGGGGTCGGCGCCGCGGAGGACGGCGAGCACATCCGCGAGCGACAGCTCTCCCATGTTGTCGACGGCCTGGGTGGTCTGGGCACCGAGGTGCGGGGTGACGATGACGCGGTCGGCGAGAGCAGGGTCGAGCAGGGGACTGTCGTGCGCGGCGGTGTCGCCGTCGAGAGTGTCGGCGGCGTACCCGGCGAGGGTGCCGTCACGCAGCGCGTCCGCCACGGCCTGCTCATCCACGAGGTCGCCGCGGGCCGTGTTGACGAGTACGGTGCCGGGTCGCATCACGGCGAGGCGCTCGGCGTCGACGAGGCGCTGACCGCCGGGGGCGTGCAGGGTGATCACGTCGGCGGTGCGGAACAGGTCATCGAGGCCGAGGGGGTCGGCGCCGTGGTCCCGCACGAGGTCGGCGGGGAGGAACGGGTCGGAGGCGAGCAGCCGCGGGCCGAACCCGCTCAGTCGCCGCGCGACCCCTTGGCCGATCCGCCCGAAGCCGACGATGCCGACGGTCGCGGCGCCGAGCTCCCGTCCGCGGCGCACGCTCCAGTCGCCGGTCCGCACGCGGCGGTCGCCGTCCGGGATGGTGCGCAGGGCGGCGAGCATGAGGCCGACCGCGTGGTCGGCGACCGCATCCGCGTTCGCGCCGGGGGTGTTCGTGACCGGGATGCCGCGGTTGCGCGCCGCCGCGAGGTCCACCGCCTCCGTGCCGACCCCGTAGCGCGCCACGACCTTGAGCTTCGGGCCGGCAGCGAGGTGCGCGTCGGTGACCGGTCCGGTGCCGGCGATCCAGGCGTCGGCACCGTGCAGCAGCACGCGCAGCTCGTCGAGGTCGTGATGGGCGGGTCCGCGGAGGATACGGTGTCCGGCCTGCGCGGCGCGCCCGACCAAGTCGAGGTCGCCGTCCGAGAAGGAGCGGCTCGTGACGAGGATGACGCCCATCAGCGCGGCCTTCCCGCGAACCACGGTGCGAGGGCCGTGTACGCGTCGGTGAAGCGGGCGTGGCGCTCGGCGTAGACCGCATGCCGGGACGGGTCGGGCGTGAACTCGGCGGTGACCTCGCTGAGCGCCCGGGCGGCGGAGAAGTCGGTGAGGCCGAGGCCGACGGCTCCCGTGACCGCGGCACCGAGGCTGTTCGCCTCCTCCACGATCGTGCGGCGCCGCACCGGCACGCCCCACACGTCCGCGAGGACGGCGAGGTAGACGTCGCTCTGCGCCCCGCCGCCGACGGCGTCGATGCGGTCGATCGTCGCGCCGGCCTCGCGGAACGCCTGGATGCAGGTGAGGAGGTTGAACGCCGTCCCCTCGAGGACCGCGCGCACGAGGTGGGCGCGCCCGTGGTGGCGGGCGAGACCGACGAAGGCCCCGCGCGCATCCGGGTCCCACAGCGGGGAGCGCTCGCCGAGCAGGTACGGGAGGAAGTAGAGGTCGTCGGTGTCGATGTCGCTCGCGGCTTCGGCGACGAGGCGCCCCGTCTCGGGGTGTGCGGGGTCGACGGAGAGGGCTTCGGCGATCCACTGCACCGAGGCGCCGCCGGCCTGCATGGTCGCGGTCGGCACGAACGACGCGGGCACGACGTTGTCGAACGTGAAGGTGCGCATCGCGGGGTCGTGCAGCGGGGCGTCGGCCGCGAAGGAGATCCAGGAGGAGGTGCCGAGGCACACGTAGGCGCCGTCCTCCGGGGCCACGACGCCGGAGCCGACTGCGGCGAGCGGTCCGTCGCCCCCGCCCATCACGACCTGGACGCCGATGTGCAGCCCGAGCGCCTCGGCCGCGGCGGGCGTGAGCGGGCCCGCGATCTGCGTCGACTCCAGGATCTCGGGGAAGAGGGCGGGGTCGAGCCGCGCGGCGGCGAGGATCTCCGGCGACCACGTGCCCGCGACCTGGTCGTACGCATTGGTGCCCGAGGCGTCCGACCGGTCCGTGGCGAGCCGCCCGGTCAGCCGCAGCACGATGAAGTCCTTGGCGACGCACACCCGGCGCACGCGCTGCCACACCTCGGGTTCGTTGTCGCGCACCCACATGATCTTCTCGAGGGAGTAGGTGGGGTTCAGGCGGTGGCCGAGGATCCCGTAGGCGTGCTCGGCACCGACCGCCGCCTCGAGCTCGCGCTGCTGGGCGCCGGCGCGGGTGTCGGCCCAGATGATCGCGGGTCGTGCGGGCTCGCCGTCGGCGTCGAGCAGCACGGCGCCCATCATCTGTCCGCTGACCACGAGGCCCGCGACCTCGGCGGCGGCGGTGCCGGTGCGCGAGAGGAGGTCGCGGGTCGCCGTGACGACCGCGTGCCACCAGTCGGCCGGGTCCTGCTCAGCGACGCCGCCGGCCGCGAAGTGGGCCGGGTACGGCACGGTGACCGCGGCGATCAGACGACCGTCGTCGTGGTGCAGGGACGCCTTGTTCCCGGTGGTGCCGAGGTCGTGGGCGATGATCATGGCCGGAGCCTATTCCGCGTAGGGGCGCAGGTCGACGCCGGACTCCGCGCGGAACGCCCGCGAGCCCATGCCGTGCTCCAGCACCCAGCCGTAGTCGTGGCCGGCGCCTCCCGGGTACACGGCGAGGAAGGAGTACGGCTCGTCCCCGGTGTTCACGGAGCGGTGCGCCCAGCCCGGCGGGATGTAGCCGATGGTGCCGGGGAGCATGTCGAGCCACTCGGTGCGCTCGCCGTCGAACATGAGCAGTCCGCCGCGGCCGTGCAGCGCGAGGTAGATCTCGCCCTGGTGGTCGGGGTGCTGGTGGCCCTTCGTCATCCAGAGCTCGCCGCCCGTGTCGCCGGGCATGATCGTGGTGATCGACTGCGGCAGCTCCCGCTCGATCTCGGGGACCGGCGAGCTGACGACCGTGTAGACGATCGGGTCCTCGCCCGCGGCGGCGGCCGCCCAGGCGTCGTGGTCGCGGAACAGGCCCTCGAGGTCGGACATCCGCCGGGTCAGGGTGGGGCCTTCGGGGGAGAGGGTGAGCTTCTCGGCGTCGAAGGCGATCGCCATCGGGGAGATCGGCGGGGTCTGGTACTCGGGCATCCATGCTCCTCGAAACGGGTGCTGCGTCGTCGCGCAACCTGTAATGACAAGCTCACTGTACCTGTTATGACAGGTTGCGTCCAGTGCTCTCCTGCGCGGAGGAGGACGCGCGCCCGACGGCCGTCAGCCGGCGAGTACGCGCTCGAGGTGGTCGCGCCCGCCGCGGATGGCGGCCGCCGTCACCTCCGCCGACCCCGGGTACTCGGCGTGACCGGCGGGAAGGACGGCCAGGTCGAGGGCGCGGGCCCCGGCGGCGACCGCGAACTGCCCTTGCGGCGGCACGTACTGGTCCCACAGGGCCGCCTCGACCCGGACTGGCACCTCCGTGAACCCGATCGCGGTGGAGGAGTCGAACCAGCGCAGCACCTCGCGGGCCTCGGGGTGCCGCACGACGTGCTGACGCACGGTCTCCCCGCTCCCCAGGCATGGCACCGCCAGCCGTTCGTCGTACTGGCCGAAGCTCGGCACGATGAGGGTGGCCCCCACGAACCGGTCGTCCCACGGCAGGGCGAGCGCGCCGATGCCGCCGCCGAAGCTCTCCCCGACGTAGTAGAGAGGAAGCGCGCCGACGACCGAGACGAGGACGTCGGCCGCCAGCCACAGGTCACGGGCGCAGAGGCCGAGCACGTAGCGCTCCGGATCGTCGATGCCCGCGAGCACGTGCTCGGGGGTCGGCTCGGGCGCTCCGATCCCCGCGTTCAGCACGCCGAGCCCGCGGGCCACGGGATAGATCGCCGCGACGTCGTCCGGCACCCGGGCGAGATCGGCCGCGTCGCGACCCCCGTAGCCGTGGCCGTGCACGACGCCCGCGCGGGGAGGGCCGTCGAGGGGTTCGACCACCCAGGCCCGCAGCCGCACACCGTCGACGCCGGCATGCTCGACGACGGACATCCGACGGCCGTGCTCCTCGGAGGTGGAGAGGACCACGGGGGCGGCGTCCACCGCGGCGGCCTCCCGCCGCCAGCGTCGCCAGCGGTCGGCGAACCCGTGCGGCGCGGGCACGGGGCGCACGGCACGGAGGTCGGCTTCGGTGCGGCCGTAGCTGCCGTCGAACGTGGCATCGGGGAACCAGGTGGCGTAGGGCTCGGGGAAGGTCATGCGGGCTGAGGGATCCTGTTCCGGGAGTGGGGCGGGCGGGGGTGCGTGGCAGACTGGAGGCTCCATCGGAAGGAGACCGCGTGCTGGTCACGGAACGACGCGAGCGCATCCTCGCCCTGACCCGCGATCGCGGTACCGCGTCCATCGGCGAGCTCGCGGCCACGCTGCAGGTCAGCGAGATGACCGTGCGGCGCGACATCGATCAGCTGGCCGAGGAGGGCGCGGTCGAGCGCATCCGTGGCGGCGTGCGGGCGCGGGGCCTCCAACGTCTGGTTCCGGCTCCGGCGGCCTCGGCCGAACGGCGCGCGATCGTCGCGGCGGCCGCGGATCTCGTGGAGCCCGGAATGGCGGTCGGCATCTCCGGCGGACCCACGGCCCTGGCGCTCGCGCGGGAGCTCGTGCGCGTCCCCGAGCTCACGATCGTCACGAACGCCCTGCCGGTCTCCGACCTGTTCTCGCCGCCGGATCGCGCCGACGCCCCGTACACGCAGACGGTCGTGCTCACCGGGGGCGTGCGCACGCCCTCGCAGGCCCTCGTCGGGCCGGTCGCGGTCCGCGCCCTGGAGCACCTGCACTGCGATCTCGTGTTCCTCGACGCCCACGGCCTCGACGAGCAGGCCGGCATCACGACCATGAACCTGCTGGAGGCCGAGACCAACCGGGCGCTCATGGCTGCGGGCCGGGAGGTCGTCGTCCTCGCCGAGCACACCCGCTGGGGTGTGGTCGGACTCACGACCGTCGCCGACCTCAGCGACATCGACCGCCTCGTCACCGACGACGGCCTCGACGACGGCGCCCGGGAGCTGCTCGCGGCCCACGTCGGCACCCTGCACGTCGCGCCGCGCGACGGCGGCGACGAGCGTGCGCTCGCGACGGCCCTCGCGGACTGAGTCCGCCGCCGTCATCGGGCCGTGCTCGCCCGCGGGATCAGCCGGGCGCCGACCGTCACGTGCCGCACCGGGAGATCGGCTCCCGGCGGCGCGGCGATCTGCCGTTCGAGCTCCGTGAACGCCGCGTCCACCAGGCGGGCGTGGTCGGGGGCGATGGTGCTGAGGGCGGGCACGGCGAAGCGTGCGGCTCGGATGTCGTCGATGCCGACGACGGCGACGTCTCCCGGCACGCTCCGCCCCTGGGCCTGGAGAGCGGCCAGTGCACCGAGGGCGACCGAGTCGTTCGAGCAGACGATGCCGTCGAGATCGGGGATCGCGGCGGCCATGGCGCCCGCCACGCGCTCGCCCTCCTCGGCCGTGAAGGCGTCGACCTGCGCGGTGAGGGCGGGGTCGGCGGGGATCCCGGCGGCCGCCAGGGCCTCCAGGTACCCGGCGTGCCGACGGTCGGCGGCGTCCGAGGGGCGGGCGTCGCGGCGTCCGACGAAGCCGATGCGGCGGCAGCCGACCGCGAGCAGGTGCTCGGTGGCGGTGTAGGCAGCGGCGCGGTTGTCGATCGTGACGTGCGTGAACGGGCTCACCTGAATGTGCTCGCCCAGCAGCACGAGCGGCCCGGGGGAGGTGCGGCGCGTGAGGTCGGCGACCGTGAGCGAGCGCGGGATGTGGATGAGCCCGTCGATGGGCGGCAGGCCGACGCCGTTGGCGACATCGATCTCGCGGCCGTGATCCCCCTCGGTCTGCACGATGAGCACCGCCAGCCCTCGGTCGTCGGCGCCGCGGACGATGCGCGAGCCGAGCTCCGCGAAGTACGGCTCCTCCAGATGCGGCACCGCGAGCGCGATGAGTCCCGTGCGGGTGGCCCGCGCGACGGGGAGCACGCGGCCGCCGGGCGAGGTGGTCACCTGCGGCCTCCTGGAGGGACGACGGTCTCCGCCGGGACGACGGATGCCCTTCACGTTAGCGCTCTCCGTCACGATTGCACTCGGAACGCGATCACGCGCGCCTCCGCGACGCCGTTCGTCCGCTCCACCACGAGGCGGGCGGCCGCGAGGGCGCCGAGGTCGTCCGGCAGGGGATGCACCCGCAGACGATGGCGGTTGTCGCGCTCCTCCGCCACGGTGCGCCACTCCTCGGAACCCGCCTGCTGCACCTCGACCCGGTAGTCGCGCACGAGCTGGGGCAGCACCTCGTCGGGGCTGCGGTGGTGGTGCAGGGTGTTGAGCTCGAGGTCCACGTCGTCGTCGAACACGAGGCGGATCTCGGAGGCCGTGACCGGCTGCTCCCAGTCCAGGCGCAGCCACTGCGGGCCTTCGGCCTCCGGGGCGGACGCCCACAGGTGCGGTCCGCCGAACGGGCGGTTGTACCCGGAGACGGCGCGCTGCGGCGCGGTGGCCTCGGAGTGTGGGCTCGTGCGGAACGCGGGCACCCGCCCGCGCAGCGGCTTGGTCGGCCACTGCACGAGGAGACCGTCGCGGTCGACCTGCACGTTCCGGTCGTCGTTGTCGACCCGGTGCACGAGGGTGAGCACCCCGGGCGGGAGCTCGTCGGCGAGCTGCACCTGCACCTGCGGGTTCGCGCGGAGCACGATGATCGCGTTCTGCGGGTCCTCCGGGGCGAAAGGCGTGTCCGCCCGCACCCAGGTCGGAACACCGGCGGGGACGTCGATCACGGTGCGGTGCTCGAGAACCGCGGGCACGATGTTCTGCGGGCGGCCCGTGGACCAGACCTCCACCGTGACCTGCGTGTCGGCCTCGGCGCCGAGCAGCAGCTCGGTCGTGTCGAGGCGCGGGTGCACGGGGACGACGATGCCGAGGTCGTCCGTCAGGATGTGCGGGGTCGCCGCGGCCACGGCGGTCTCCGGGGTGCCGATCGTGCGCAGGGTGCTGGACGCGGTGACGGTGGCGGTGCGGGCGAGGTCGGAGGGATCCTCGTTCGCGACTCCGATGAGGGAGGCGTCGGCGCGGAGCAGCGTCTGCCGGAGCTCCGCACGATGGTGCTCGTACAGTTCGCGGGGCGTGGCGTCGTGCGCGTAGCAGAGGGCGGCGGCGGTGCCCGCGGCCTCGCCCATCGCCGCGCACGTGGCCATCACTCTGGCGGCACCGAAGGCGATGTGCGTGGCCGAGATGTCGCGGCCGGCCATGAGCAGGTTGTCGACGTTGACGGAGTAGAGCGAGCGGAACGGGATCTCGAAGACGCCGTCCGAGAAGCGCTGCACCGCGCCCGCCCCCGTCGCGTACATCCCCTCGGCGGGGTGGAGGTCGATGGACCAGCCGCCGAACGCGACGCCGTCGTCGAACGACGTCTGCTCCAGGATGTCCTGCTGGCGCAGCGTGTAGTCGCCGATGAAGCGACGGTACTCACGCTTGCCGGGGATGTTGCCGATCCACTCCAGGGTCAGGTTGTCGGCGTCGAACTCGCCGGAGTTCTTGATGTGGTCCCAGATGCCGAGGATCACCGACCGCAGCTCGTCGCGGATCGCCTCGTTGTCGTCGACGATGTCGAGCGTGCCGCCCCACTCGATCCACCAGTAGTGCGCGCCGCTGTCGCCGCTGCGGATGATGCGTGACGAGGGGATCGGGGTGGTCGAGATGTCCTTCGCGCTCTCCGGCGCGACGTACTTCACCGGGTGCCCGAGATCCTTCGTGTAGAAGAGGAGCGTCGAACCGAGGAACTCGCGCACGGGCTGCTCGGGCGCCCAGTCCTCGCCGAACTCGCTGCGGCTCTCCTTGCCCAGCCGGTGCCGGGCGCCGACGAGTCGTCCGACCAGGCCGTCTCCGGTGCAGTCGAGGAAGAGCGGCCCGCGGAAGACGGTGCGGATCTCCGAGCCCATCGTCCAGCCGGTGACCGACCGGACCCGACGGGCGTCGTCGGGTCCGGTGGCCTCGGCCTCGAGCACTTCCGTGTTGAGGAACAGCGTGAGGTTGGGCTCGCGGCGCACGATGTCGAGCACCACGTCATCCCAGTACACGGGGTTGCCCTCGGGGTTGCGGAACTGGTTCTCCCGGTACATCTCGCCGATGATCCCGGTCTCCCGCGCCCACCGCTGGTTGCCGTGGGCGGTCGCTCCGCACACCCAGACCCTCACCTCCGAGGAGGAGTTGCCGCCGAGCACCGGCCGGTTGTTGATCAGCACGGTACGTCGGCCGAGGCGGGCGGCCGCGACGGCGGCGCTCACTCCGGCGAGGCCGCCGCCGACGACGATGATGTCGGCTTCGACGGTCTGGGTGCGCATGGGGATGGGTTCCTTTCGGGAGGGGGATGATGCCGCTCAGCGCGCGGCGATCGCTTCGATCTCGTAGACGCGGGCGACGTCGGTGGCGGAGTCCGACGGGTCGGTGATGACGAGGCGCACGGCATCGGCCGTCCGCCCCTGGGCATCGACCACGACCGTCGTCTGGGTGTTGCCGGTGACGGTGCCGACCGTGACCCAGCCGCTCGCGGTGCGCAGCTGGACGGTGAAGTCGCGCAGCACGGAGGTCTGCGGCGGGCCGACCGTGTATCCGCTGCGGACCCGGACGACGTCGAGCGGTGCGGCCTCGTCCCACTCGACCGTGATGGTCGGCTGGGTGTCGGAGGCCGCCGAGATCCACCGGCTCGCATCCGTGCAGCCGCCGTCGATCGCCTTCTCCGGGCCGGTGTCGGCGCGGAGCTGGGACGAGGCGGTCGCGGTGCCGCCGAGCGCCAGGTTCTCGCCGCCGGCGTCGCCCCGGAGGGAGGCGACGATGGCGGGGAGGGTGGTCGCCCCCGGCTGCCCGTCGCGCGGGATCTCGGCGTGCCGCAGCGTGCCGCCGCTGGGAACGGCGGGGGCGCTGAGGTAGACGATGTCGGTGCCGTCCGTGCGGGTCGCCGCGCGGAGGCGCTGCTGGCCCACGACCGGATCGCCCACGGTGTCGGCGGTCCATCCGGAGGCCCCGGCGGTCAGCAGCACCGTCTGACTGCGGGTGATGCCGCAGTCCTGCACCGACACCACGGCGTAGACGCGGGTCTCGCCGGCGGCGGTGGTGGTGTCGAGCGCCGCGATGGTCTGGACGCCGCCACCGAGGGCGTCCGTGTCCACGAGGGTCTCGCTCGTCCAGGCGGAGCCTGTCCAGGTCGCCCACCGCACGTCGAAGGCGTTCTCGGTCTCGTCCGCGTACCGGTAGGTCACGCCCACGAGCTCGCCGTCGGCGAGGGCCATCTTCGCGGTCTGCACAGCGGGCACGGCGTCGCCGATGGTCTCGTCGGGCTCGTAGCCGCGCCACACGACGGCGCCGGGGGTGTCCGGGCGGATCGGGGTCGGCAGCGCCTGCCCGGCGACGTCGCGGAAGCCGCCTGCGGCCGGGTCGTACACTGCGTAGGAGCCGAGGTGGCGGTAGGGATCAGCGGGCCACGGGCCCCACTCCCACAGCACGTGCACCTTGCCGCTGGCATCGACCTCGAGGTCGTCCGGGTAGAAGGAGTGGTTCACGGCGGCGGCGATCGTCGTCTCGCGGCTCCACGTCCCGGCCACGGGGTCGTAGTGGTACAGCACCCCGTCGCGGCGAGCCTGCGGGTCGGCGCCGATGCGCACCATGAGCCAGATGTCGCCGTCGGCTCCCTGCGCCGTGACCGGGTAGGAGACCGCGGCCCCGGCGTCGGGCATCTCGGCGCTCGCGTCGACGAGCGAGGTCGCGTCGTAGGGCGCGGTGGAGCGGAAGTACTTCCACGGCTCGTGGTGCATCGAGACGAACGCGTGGATGTATCCGTCGCCGTCGATCGCGATCGACGGCTGGTTGTGGCCGTTGTCGTCGAGGTACTCCGCGCAGGCCCCGGTCGCCAGCCGCAGGCAGCCCGAGGTCCACGTGCCGTCGGCGGCGCGGACGGCGAGGTTCACCTGGTGCTTCGCGGCCACCGAGCCGGGCACGTTGTACGCGAAGTACGTCTCGTCGCCGTCGACGACGAGTGGGTTCCACCAGCCGGACTGGTTGGAGCTGTCGACCGTGACGGGCACGGTCTCGACGTCGGGGGTCGCGGCAGCGGCCGGAGCGGGCACGGCGAGGACGAGTGCGGCGAGGGCGGCGGCAGCGGTGGCGCCGACCTTCGAGCGGAGGGTCATGGCGATGCTCCTCAGCCCAGCAGCTTCTGCGCCTGGTCGCCGGCCTGCGCCATCGCGTCCTTGGCGCTCTGCTGACCGACGAGGACGGCCTGCACGCGGTCGGCGATCACCGTCTCGATCTGGGCGTACTGCGGGTACTGCCAGAACGGGTTGGTGGTGGCGGTCGCCGTGATCTTCTCGGCGAAGCGCGAGCCGAACGCGTCGGACGCCACCTCCTTCGAGGCCTGCGCCTCCTCGGTCACGGGCGGCAGGCCGCGCAGCTCGTAGTCGCCGAGCACAGCCTTCAGGTCGCTCGTGGCCCACTGGCCGAAGTCCGCGGCCGTGCGGGTGCTGTCGCCGGAGCCGCCGCCGACGATGGCGATGGCGCCGCCCCAGACGAGAGCGCGCGGGATGTCGCCCTTCTTCAGCACCGGGCGGGACTCGGGCACGAGCTTGGAGGCGAGGTCGGGATCCGGCGAGTCCTGCGTGACGGACGCGCGGCCCACGGGGGCGTCGTCGTAGATCGCGGCGCGGCCCTGGGAGAACAGGGAGCGGGCGTCGAAGCGGTCGACGTCGGCGGCGATGAGCCCCTGGTCGTACAGCGACTTGTACCAGGTCACCGCCTCGATGCTCGCGTCGTCGCCGATCGTGACCTTCCCGTCCTTGACGAGGTCGCTGCCGAACGTCTGCATCCAGATGAGGACGTCCTTGAGCTGGGCGGCTTTGGTCGAGGCAGCGTAGGGGATGAGGCCTCCGCCGAGGGCCTTGAGCTTCTTCAGCGCCGCCTCGAAGTCGTCGACGGTCGTCGGGAACGTGGAGATCCCCGCCTTCTTCAGGAGCTCGGAGTTGGTGATGAGGCCGATCGCGCCGATGGTCCACGGGAACGCGTACTGCTTCCCGTCGAGCTGCGTGGCCTCCAGGCTCGAGGCCGTGTAGCCGCGTCCCTTCGTGAGCGCCGAGACGTCCTCCAGCTTGCCGAGCGCGGCCAGCGAGGCGAGCCAGGCGACGTCGACGTGCGCGGCGCCGGTGAACTGCCCGCCGCGCACCTGCAGCATGAGCTGCTTGAAGTACTCGTTGTAGGGGAAGGAGACCTCGGTGATGCCGACGTCGTTGGTCTTCTTGTAGCCGTCGAGCAGCGCGCGGGTGGCCGGGGCGGCGGCCTCCTCGGTGAGCGACCAGCTGGAGAAGGAGAAGTCGGTGGCGGTGAAGTCGCCCGCGCCGAGCCCGGCGCCGGGGGAGGAGGACGGACTGCCGCTGCCGCCGCCGCTCGGCATGCAACCGGCGAGGAGGAGGCCGGCGGCGCCGAGCCCGGCGAACTGCAGCAGCTGGCGACGGGAGACGGTGGTGTTCTCGGACATGAGGATGCTCTCTCTTCTTCGAGGGACTGCGGATGAGGGGGTGGTGCGGGTCAGCCCTTGACCGCGCCGGCGGTGAGTCCGCCGACGAGGAAGCGCTGCAGGGCGATGAACGCGATGGCCACGGGGAGCGAGACCACGAGCGAAGCCGCCATGAGCTCCGGCCAGGCGGTGGACGCCTCGCCGATGAACGTGTTGACGAGGCCGGGCGGCAGGGTCTGCTTGTCGGGACCGGCGAGGGTGAGGGCGAAGATGAAGTCGTTCCAGCCCCGGACAAAGGCGAACAGTCCCGCGGCGATGAGGCCGGGGGCGGCCAGCGGCAGCACGATCGAGTGGATGATGCGCAGGCGGGAGGCACCGTCGACGCGGGCGGCCTCGATGAGCTCGTCCGGGATCGTGTCGAAGAAGCCCTTCAGCATCCACACGCACAGCGGCAGCGTGAACGTCGTGAACGACAGCACGAGCGCCGTGTAGGTGTTGAGTAGGCCGTAGGCCGAGAACACCGCGTAGAGGGTGATGAGCAGCAGCGCCTGCGGGAACATCTGCGACGCCAGCACGAAGTACATGAGGCTGCGGCGGCCGCGGTAGCGGAACTTCGAGAACGCGTAGCCCATGTACGCCGACACCAGCACCGAGAGGATCGCGGTGATGACGGAGACCACGATGCTGTTGCGGAGGTAGCCGAACAGGGCCGGGTTGTTCGCGAGCGCGGCGTAGGCCTCGAACGTGATCTCGGTGGGGAACAGCTTCGGCGGGTAGCTGAACACCTCGGTGCGCGGGGTCAGCGACGTCGCGAGCAGCCAGTACACGGGCAACAGGGCGAACCCGCCGAAGACGACGACGGCGATCCAGGCGCTCACGGTGGAGGCGCGGCGGTCGGCGCGGTGGCGCCGACGGCGGGGCGCGGCGGGTGGGGCGGAGACGGCGGCCACCGTCTCTTCGGTCAGCACGGCGGTCATCGCTTCTCTCCCTTCTCGGACAGGCGGACGTAGACGACGACGAGCGCCATCAGCAGGATCATCCAGAGCAGGCCGATCGCCCCGGCGTGGCCGAGGTCGAAGCCGTCGAACGCGGTCTCGTACACCGCGGTCGCGAACGTCTGGGTGGAGCCGGCGGGACCGCCGCCGGTGAGGACGTAGATGATGTCGAAGTGCTGGAAGTTCCAGATGAACTCCAGCAGGATCACGAGGCCGATGATGCCGCTCATCTGCGGGACAGTGATGGAGAAGAAGCGGCGGATGGTGCCGGCGCCGTCGATCTCGGCGGCCTCGTGCAGCTCGATCGGCACGGTCTGCAGGCCGGCGAGGAGCATGACCATCATCCAGGGGAACGACTGCCACGTCTTCGCGACGATCACGGCGATCATGGCGGTGGTGGGGTTCGCGAGCCACGCCTGCGGGGAGTCGATGAGGCCCACGGTCTCCAGGGCCGCGTTGAGCACGCCGTAGTTGGCGTTGAAGATCCACATCCAGAGGAACGACACGACCACGCCGGGGATCAGCCACGGGATGAGCATGAGGCCGCGGAGCACCTTGGCGCCGCGGATGCGCGTGTTCAGGGCGAGGGCGAGGCCGAAGCCGATCACGAACGGCGCGATGGTCGTGCCGAGGGTGAAGACGAGCGTCTGCGTGAGGAGCGGGAAGAACTCGCCCGTCAGCACGTCGACGATGTTCTGGAAGCCGACGAATTCGCGGCCGGGCTCGACGAGGCTCTGCTTGTAGAACGCGGTGATGAGGGCCGTGATCAGCGGGTACACGACGACGGCGGCGAGGAGCGCGAGGCCGGGAGCCGTGAGGAGGAGCGCGAACATCCCGTCCGAGAGGCGACGGGGCCGGCGACCTGTTCCTATCTGTGAGGAAATGGTCTGTTCTGTCATCTAGGTCATCCTTGGCCTGGGGTGATGTGTCCGCACTCTCGCGGTGCGGTCTCGGGCTTCCTCAGTATTTCCGGCAGATTACGGCGACGTCAACTGGAGAGCGCAATAGTCAGAAAGTGGTAGAAAGTGGTTGTTTTGTTAACTGGTTTCTCGGATGCGAGCCTCGGTACGCGAGGGCCATCGGGATCGGGATGCCGAAGGCGGTGTCGACCAGCGCCGAGCCCGATCAGCCGCGACGTCCTGGCACCTCGAAGAACCGAAACGATCAGTATCGATCCTTGCTAGTCGATTATCGATTGGCTACGGTCGGAGCAGCCGCTCCCGCGGCGCCGCGCGCATCGGCCGTGCGGGAAGCGACAGTTCGGAGACGCGATGAAGCGTGTACTGGCAAGCCTGACCCTGGCGGCGGTGTTCGGATCCGCCCTCGCTGCGGCGGTCCCGTCGGCGGCTGCGGCCGCGGACGACGACGCCCTCTACCTCGCGCCGGGAGGTGACGACGCGGCAGCCGGCACGATCGACGACCCCCTCGCGACGCTGGAAGGCGCCCGCGACCGGATCCGCGCGCTGAAGGCGGATTCCGCGCTCCCGGACGACGGCCTCACGGTGTACCTCCGGGAGGGCACGTACCCCCGCTCGGCGTCGTTCGAGATCGGCGCGCAGGACTCGGGCACTGCCGACGCCCCCATCACCTACCGCTCGTACCCGGGGGAGACCGCCACCCTCACCGGCGGTCGCGAGCTGCCGCGCGACCAGTTCGCCGCGGTCGACGACGCGGCGGTGACCGACCGCATCATCGACCCAGCTGCCCGCGACCGTGTCGTCGGGATCGACCTCGCCGACCTCGGCATCACCGACTACGGCCAGCTCAGCCGCCACGGCTACTGGAAGGCCAACGACGTCAGCACCACCCCGCCCATGGAGCTGTTCATCGACGGCCAGGGCATGACCCTCGCGCGCTGGCCCAACGCCGACGCGGCCACCCCGACCGTGCAGATGGGTGACATCATCGACGCCGGGCCGGACCGCAACGACGCCGACCTGCAGGAGCGCGGCGGCACGTTCAGCTACGGCTACGACCGTCCGAAGCACTGGACCCAGGCCGAGGACGTGTGGCTGGACGGCATCTTCGGCTACAGCTGGGAGTGGTCGTACAACAAGATCGAGAGCATCGACACCGAGGCGAAGACCATCACCCTCCGCTACGGCGAGATGTCCGGGATCATGAAGAGCTGGTTCCCCGACTTCCACTTCGCGCAGAACCTGCTGGAGGAGCTCGACGCCCCCGGCGAGTACTACATCGACCGCGACGCCGGGAAGCTGTACCTCATCCCGAACGCGGCCTTCACGTCCGGCCGAGGCGCCGTGACGGTCACGACGCTCGACGAGCCGATGCTGCGCGCCGACGGGGCCTCGTACGTGAACTTCGACGACCTCGTGATGGAGTACGGACGCGCGACGGCCGCGGTCATCCTCGGCGGCTCGCACGTGACGATCTCGCACAGCGACATCCGCAACTTCACCGACGGCGGCGTGCTCATCAACTCGCCAGGGCGCTACACGTACGACGGCATCCCGGTGAACCGCGGCGGCCGTGACCACGCCGTCACCGACAGCCGGCTCACGCACGTTGGCGGCGTCGGCGTGGTGCTCCAGGGCGGTGACAAGACGACGCTCGAACCCGGCCGCAACCGGGTCGAGAACTCCGAGATCGCCGACTTCGCGTACTACCACAAGGCCTACAACCCCGGCGTGATGTTTGACGGCGTCGGCAACATCGCCAGGGACAACGAGATCCACGACGCTCCGCACCCCGGGATCATCGTGCACGGCAACGACCACCTGTTCGAACGCAACGAGGTGTACGACGTCTGCAAGCAGTTCCACGACCTCGGTGCGATCTACATGAACTCCGGCAAGACCCCGCAGCAGCGCGGTCACGTGTTCCGGGAGAACTACTTCCACGACATCGGCGTCGGCATGGCGGGCGTCGAGGGCATCTACGCCGACAACTTCACGTGGGACCTCACGATCGAGAAGAACGTGTTCGTGAACATGGGCAACGGTGCGATCAAGAGCGGCTCGGCCGACTACATCGAGGCGCGCAACAACGTCTTCGTCGACGCCTACGCCCCGTACGACAACTACGAGCAGTGGATGGGCAATCAGGAGGGCAACGTCGTCGACCGCGACTACATGCCGGCCTGGGAGAAGGTGTTCGCCGACAACAACGACTTCGTCGGCACGCCGTATCTGACGAAGTACCCCGAGCTCGCGCACTTCTTCGAGGACGACCACTACTTCCCGAACCACAGCACGTTCGCGGAGAACGTCGTGTGGAACCCGAACCGCGCCCGGATGGCCGGCGTCAACGAGCACGGCGCGAAGGACGGGAAGAACCTCCTGAACTACGAGGACAACTGGGTGGCCGACGCCGACCCCGGCTTCGTGGACGCCGCGAACGGCGACTACACGCTGAAGGCCGATGCGGCCGTGTTCGACCAGATCCCGGGCTTCGAGGCCATCGCCTTCGGCGAGATCGGCGTCGACGGCGCGATCGGGCAGACGCAGCAGCCGCAGACCATCCCGCTCGAGGACATCGCGTTCGACAGCGACACGCTCACGATCGACGCGGGCGACGAGGTGCGCGTGCGCGCCGTGCCGCTGCCCTGGAACGCCGACGACGCCGCGGTGACCTATGCCTCGGCCGACCCCGCCGTCGCCTCCGTCAACGACAAGGGCGTAGTGCTCGGCATGGGCCCCGGTACGACCACGGTGACGGCGACGGCGAAAGCCGATGCCAGCAAGACCGCGACCATCGAGGTGATCGTCGAGGAGGGCGACGGCGTGCTGCACTTCACCGACTTCGAGTCGGGGGCGAACGGCTGGCCGACCGACCCCAACCGCAGCATCCAGGTGGATGCGTCGGGCGACAAGGTGTACCGCATCCTCAAGGGCGCCAACAGCATTCTGCCGCGGGACTTCACGGAGTTCGTGCTCGACTTCGACGTCACGGCGCCGGCCACGACCCCCGCCAACGCGGGACTCATCGTCTACGACCGCAACGGCAAGGGCGGCGGCTACATCCGCTTCCGCCAGGCCGCGGCCGGGCCGACCTGGACGATCTTCGACGACGCCTGGAAGGTCGTCGCCGAGAAGGTCGTGCCGGCGGCACAGGGCCTGACCCCCGGCGAGACCTCGCACGTCCGTATCGCGGTGCAGGACGGGCAGATCCGGATCTCCGTCAACGGGGCGATCGCGCTGGAAGGCGCCGACCCCGGCCCCGGCAAGGCCGGTCGGGTCGGGTTCTACGTGGAGAACTACGCCTCGCTCGACTTCGACGACATCGGGTTCTCGCTCTCCGGCGTGCCGGTCACGGGCGTGAGCCTGGACGCCGACGCCGTGGGGCTGACCGTGGGGGAGCGGCGGTCCGTCGCGGCCACGGTCGCCCCGGAGGACGCCAGCGACGCCCGGGTCACCTGGACGACCGACGCTCCGGAGGTCGCCACGGTCTCCGGGGGACGGATCGCGGGAGTGACGGCGGGCACGGCGACGATCACCGCGACCTCGGTCGCCGATCCGAGCCTCAGCGACACGGTCACCGTGACCGTGGACGACGCCGAGTACCCGACCACCCGCCTGGACGGTCAGCTGAAGGACGGGGCGAACTGGAGTGAGTCCGACCTCATCGCGGTGGACGACACGGGTGTCGTGATCAGCGGTCAGGGCGTCCACGGCTACGAGGCCGAGCGCTTCGGCGACACCCTGCTGCAGTTCGAGGCGGAGTTCGGCGCCTTCGACGGAGGCTGGTATGGCTTCCAGGCGCGCTCCGACCAGACCGGCCTCCCGGCCTGGCAGAACTCCAACACTGGATACCTCGCGGTGATCAAGGAGGACGTGATCGAGTTCCAGAGCTGGACCCCGGGGCAGACCATGCTCGACAGCATCCCCAACACGGTCATCGAGCCGGGCTCCACGCACCGCATCGAGTTCGGGGCCGTTGCCGAGGACGGCGGAACCCGCATCGTGCTCCGGGTCGACGACGTGACGGTGTGGAACATGGTCGACGCCAGGGAGAACCTCCGCATCGGTGCGGACGGCTTCTTCAACGTCTACCACTACGGCAAGACGAACACCCTGGCCGTGCGGCCGACACCGCCGCCCGCGACCGTGACCGGCATCTGCTGGGCGCCTGAAGCCGACCCGAAGACCCGCTACGTGCGCGGCGAGGAGCTCGACGTGACCGGCATGCTGCTGGGCGTGGACTGGAGCGACGGATCCCGCACCACCCAGCAGGTGACGGCGGACATGGTCAGCGGCTTCGACAGCAGCAAGGTGCGCCCGCACCACACGCTCACCGTGACGTACGCTGGCGCGAGCGTCGAGCTCCCGATCTCGGTGCGACCGAAGCTCAAGAACGACGAACAGGACGTGCCACGATGCGGGTGACCTTCATCGGAGACTCGATCACCGACGCGGGGCGCGATCGCTTCGACCCGGAGTCCTTCGGGGACGGCTACGTGTCGCTCCTCGCCCCCGAGCTGCAGGCCGCGGGGGCCACGGTCCGCAACCTCGGGATCGCGGGGGACCGCGCCCGCGACCTGGCCGCGCGGTGGGACGCGGAGCTGCTGCCCACGGCGCCGGAGCTGCTGACCGTGTACGTCGGCGTGAACGACATGTGGCGGCGGTTCGACAGCGACGACCCGACCTCGGCCGAGGACTTCGCCGCCACGCTCGGCGACCTCCTCGGCCGCGCGGTGGCCGCGCACGCCCCGCGGCTGATCCTGATGGAGCCGTACTTCCTCCCGGTGACGGAGGAGCAGCGCACGTGGCTCGACGACCTCGACGGGAAGCGGGCGGCGGTGCGGGCTCTCGCCGTGGAGCACGGGGCGGCGTTCGTGCCCCTGCACGAGGTGTTCACGGCGGCGGCGGAGCAGTATCCGGTCGTCGAGCTCGCGCCGGACGGGGTGCACCCGACACCCCGCGGATCCGCCCTCATCGCGGATAGCTGGCGCACGGCCGCGTCCATTAGCGATAGTCGATAATGGACGTAGACTGATGGTCATGACGGATGCTCTCGGCACGGCCGGACTGCAGCGCGGACTGCTGTCGGATCAGATCTACGCGCTCATCAAGGCGATGATCAAGGACTCGACGCTGGCCCCCGGCGAGCAGCTCGTGGAGTCGCAGCTCGCCCGGCAGATGCAGGTGAGCCAGGCGCCCGTGCGCGACGCCCTCAAGCGGCTCGCCCACGAGGGTCTCGTGTCGCATGTGCGGCATCAGGGCAACTTCGTCGCGAGCTACTCCGCGGAGGAGGCGGCGCAGGCCAAGGTCGCCCGCGTCGAGCTGGAGGGGCTGGCGGGACGGCTGGCCTGCGGGGCGCTCGACCCTGCTCGCCGCGCCGAGCTCGTCGGCCTCATCGCGAAGATGCATGAGGCGGCTGAGGCGGAAGACCTCGCCCGGTTCCGCGAGCTCGACTTCACCTTCCACCGAGCGGTGATCGAGGCCAGCGGCAACGTGTACCTCCCGCGCATGTGGGACCTCCTGGAGCCGAGCCTGCGCGTCATGCACGTGCTCGGCGACCCCACCTTCACGGGGGACTGGCACGAGGTCGCGGACTGGCACAAGGGCCTGCTCGACACACTGGAGGCCGGCGACGAAGAGGCCGCGTCCGCCCTCTTCCGCGCCCACGCCGCCGGCACCCTCCTCGACTGACCCCCGCGCGAGGTCGGAGTTTCGCACCGAGGTCGCACGGCTGACCGGAGTCCCTGCGGCACGGTGAGGATCTGCGACGGGGTTGAGGAAGTGTCCCCGGGGTGGGAGTCCCTGCGCGAGGTCGGAGTTTCGCACCGGTGTCGCATCCATCCCCGGAGTCCCAGCGACGCGGTGAGGATCTGCGACGGGGGTGCGGAACTTCCCCGGGGGGTAGGAGTCCCGGCGCGAGGTCGCAGATTCGGCACGCGGTCGCATCCATCCCCGGAATCCCTGCGACCTCGGTGCGAAACTGCGATGGGCTAAGCGGTGAAGGGGGAGAGGCGGTCGGCGGTGCCGGACCAGAATGCTCGAGCCTCGGCCGGGGAGAGGGGAGGGAGAGCCCGCCGGGTCGCGGCGAGCACCTCCGCGTAGGTCGTGGTCCGCGTGGACATCGGCCAGTCGCTGCCGTACATCAGCCGTTCCGCGCCGAAGAGGGCGAACGCGGAGCGCAGCAGCTCCCGCGACTCGTCCGCCCCGCGAGCTGCGAGGTCGAGTCCGGAGACCTTCGCCGACACCCCCGGAGCCGACGCGGCCTCGGCGAGGGCGGAGAGCCATGCCTCATCGGCCGTCCGGGCGCCGAGGCCGAGGTGGCAGACGACGATCGCGGTGTCGGGGTGCCGTCGGGAGAGGGCGGCCGCGGCGGGCAGCTGATCCGGGCGGATGAGCAGTTCGAGGGTGCGGGCGGTCGCCCCGAGGTGGTCGGCGAGGGCGTCGAGGCCGTCCACATCCGAGAGATCCGCGGCGAACTGCGGCACCGCGGCGCGCACGCCGACCACGGCGGGAGAGAACGCGACTGCGGTGGCGCCGGCGGCTCGTCCCGGCGCGGGGGTGTACTGCAGCACCACGCGCCGCAGGAACGGGTCGCGGGCGGCGGTCGCGGTCAGCCACTCCGCCTCCGCCACCGAGTCCGCCGCCTGCACGGCGATGGCGGAGGAGACGCCGGCGTCGGTCAGCTCCCGTCCGAGCCGAGCGGCCGCGGCCTGCCGGGGGAGCCCGAGGTCGTCGCGGAACCACGGGATCGGCACGGCGTCCGCATCCCAGACGTGCACATGGGCGTCGACGATCCGCACGTCAGCTCCCGGGCCGCGCGGTCATGCAGCCTCCGCATCGAGGGCGTCCCACAGCGCGGCGGGCAGCACGGCGTCGAGGCCGTCCACGAACGCGTCCACCTCGGCGGGGGTGCGCGCCCCGACGACCACCGCATCCGCACCCTGCCGCAGCGGGAACTGCACCGCGGCATCCGCGAGGCGCACGCCGTACGCGGCGCACACGGCCTGCAGGCGCTGTGCCCGCTCCCGGAGCTCCGGGGGTGCCGGCTTGTACTCGAAGAAGGGGGAGCCGACCGGGTCGACGAGGATGCCGGAGTTGAACACCGCGGCCGCGAGCACCCCGATGCCGCGGGCCGCCGCGGTCGGCAGCAACCGGTCCAGGGCGGTGCGGTCGAGCAGCGTGAGCCGACCGGCCTCCATCACCACGTCGAGCGGCGCCTCGGCGACGTAGCGCTCCAGAGGGTCGAGCCGTCCCAGGCCCACGCTGATCGCGCGCACGACCCCTTCGTCGCGCAGTTCGACGAGGGCCGGAAGCGCCGTCGCGAACGCCGCCTCCACGTCCAGGGGGTCGTGTAGGTGCAGCACGTCCACGCGATCGACACCCATCCGGGCGAGGCTGCCGTCGAGGCTCCTCCGCACGCCGTCCCTGCTGAGGTCGACGACGGAGTCGTGTCCGCTCGCGGCGCCCGCGACGGGGCGGCCGTCCGCATCGACCAGCACCCGGCCGACCTTCGTCGCGATCACGTAGTCGTCCCGCGGCACGCCGCGCAGGGCGAGGCCGAGCTTCCGCTCGCTCTCGCCCGAGCCGTACAGCGGTGCGGTGTCGAAGAAACGGACGTCGCGGGCGAGCGCCGCCTGCACGGTCGCCACCGCGTCGCCGTCGGGCACAGGGGCGAAGAGGTTGCCGATCGGCGCGCACCCGAGTCCGACGTCGTCGCGGGCGGCGACCTCGGGATTCAGCGGACGGAGCTCTGGACGGAACGCCATGCCTCGTACTCCTCGCGGCTGTCGGGGGTCAACGGGTAGTAGTCGCTCAGGCGCGCGCCCTCGTCGAGACGGCGGCGGCTGAACACCTCCCACTCCTCATGATCGCGCGCGTCGTCCACGACCCGCGGCGCCATGGCCTGCGGCACCACGACCGGGCCGTCGTCGTCTGCCACCACGAGGTCGCCGGGCATGCACAGCGCGCCGCCCACCGCGACCGGCACGTCGTAGGCCCACGGCACGAGTTCCGACTGCGAGGCGTAGTGCGGGGTCGTGCCCGTCGACCACACCGGGATCCCGAGCTCGCGGATGCGGCCGGCGTCGCGGATGCGGCCGTCCACGACGATCCCCGCGCCCCCCTTGCGTGCGAAGTAGCGCGCCAGGATGTCGCCGATGCACCCGGAGAACCGGCTGCCGTAGGCCTGGATCACCAGCACGTCGCCCGGCTGCACGGCTTCGAGCACGTGCCACAGGGCGGTGTGCCGCTCGGCGTACTCCTGGCCGTCGCCCGAGGCCATGTCCTCGCGCTGCGGCATGAACTGCAGGGTCAGCGCCGAACCGACGACGCGCTGGCCGAGGCTCAGCGGCTCCGGTCCGTCGATGTAGCTGCGGCGGATCCCGAGTCCGTGCAGCTTGGCGCACGCGGTGGCGGAGGAGATCGCGTCGAAGGACTCGACCACCTCGCGCGAGGGCCGCTGGTAGGCCCCACCCCGCACGGGCAGGGCGAAGTCGGGTCGGATCAGATCGGCGCTCATGCGTCTCCTTCAGGGAACAGGTGGCGCGGCGATCCGGTCGCACGCGCGATGGTCAGGTCGAGGTCGGCGGTGTGCGCCGGGGGCAGGGTCACCACGAGGTCGTCGTCCACGTCGGACGTCGTGGTGACGGTCGGGGCGTCCGGGGCCGTGTAGGTGCCCGAGGCGCCGGGCCAGAAGCCGGGCTCCTCGCCGGTCGCCGTGACCCGCACGATCCGGTCCAGGCCGAAGCGCCCCCCGCGCAGCCGCACGGTCCGGGTGTGCACGGCGGAGGTGTTCACGAGCTGCACGCCGATGCCGTCGTCGTCGAGACGGTGCACGAGCGCGGCGACGTCCTCCGGGAGTCCGGGCCGCGCGCGGTCGACGTCCTCGTAGCGGAGCGCCGTGAAACCGAGCCCGCCGTTGTAGAGCACCTGCGGCGCCCCGCCGACGAGCTGGGTCAGCACCTCCGTCACCACCGGGTTCACGCGCTGCCAGAAGTGCAGGTGCGCGGCGTCGGGGTCGCGGTCGTCGGCGAGCATCATCGCGGCACGACGTGCCACCTGGCCGAGCGCCATCTCCAGCGCCCGCACCGGATAATCGGGCAGGTCGCCGGAGAGATACGCGAACCAGCCCGCTTCATGCCCCGCCTCCTCCTTGTCGCGGAACGGCGCGACGAGGTCGGCGGAGGAGGGGAGGCCGGCGATCGCCGTCTCCAGCCGCTCCCGGTCGGACGGCCGCCGCGACCACCACCACAGCCACAGGGGGAGGTCGAGCTGCAGCGGACCGTAGTCGAACCAGCCGTCCGCGCCGTGGCGGTAGGGGACCAGCAGAGCGGGCTCGGTGGCGGCCGCGCCGAGCCGGGCCATCCACCCGCCGCGCAGGCTGTACGTGGACTCCGCGACGCTGCCCGTGCGCGCCTCGGCGAGCACGGTGTCGAGCATGGTGCGCACGAGGTCGAGGGCGCCGTCGTCGCCCGTGACGAGCGCGTGGTTCAGGGCACCGATCAGGGCGCTCATGCCGACGGAGTGCAGCCCGTGCGGCCAGGCCCAGCCGTAGTGCCCGCCCCACCAGCGGCCGTCGTGGAGGGAACCGACGGTGCCGTCGGGGCCGACGTTGTCGGGGAGCAGCCCCCCGTCCGCCCGCGCACGCCAGCCGTCGACGTACCGGCGGATCCAGACGGCCGCCTCCTCGTCGCCGTCGTAGAGCCAGCGGTTCGCGGCGAGGGAGGTCGCAGCCAGGTTCACGGCGATGTCACCCGCCGCGCGGCGCTGCATCTCCTCCGCCATCCGCTGGGCGTGCGCGGGGTCGGCGAGGTCGTCCCAGGAGGCGATGCCGTCCAGGCCGTGCAGCGGCAGACCGTAGGGGCGCATCTCGTCCCGGTCGGCGGTGTACGGCACGATCTTCTCGTCCAGACCCGCGCGGGCACCCAGAGCGCCGTTGTGCGGCGAGCGGATCATGTTGCGCTCGGCGTCGTAGTTGCCCTGTGCGGGGTCGGTGAAGAGGGCCGCGAACCGGGCGGCGCGCGCGGCGAACGCGGAGTCGGCCGGGTCGGCGGCGCAGATGCCGGCGAGGAACAGCAGCGACTCGCCCTGATGGAACCAGTCGTAGCCGTTGTCGTACTCCTCGGTGAGCATGCCCGCCTCGGCGAGCTGCACGGTCACGCCCTCCCAGTGCCGCTTGGCGTCGGCGAGCACCTCGTCGGAGCCACCGAGCAGGTAGAACGCGGGCCAGTTGAAGAAGGGCTCGTACAGGTCGTCCACGCCGTCGCGGTCGATGAACTCCGCGACGCCGCGGAGGCGGCCGTCCGGCAGCGTGTAGCGGTCGCGGAAGAGGCGGCGGGCCTCCTCGACCTCGGCGAAGAGCCGGCGCTGCAGCACGGCCCAGGCCGGGATCACACGCAGCGGACGGGTGAGCGGGGTCTCCGGCACGGTCATCCCTTCGTCGCTCCGGCGACCAGGCCGCCGATGATGTGGCGCTGCATCACGATGAAGAACACCATCGCGGGCAGCACGGCCAGCAGGAGGGTCGGGAACACCTGCGTGTAGTCGGTCGAGAACTGTCCGACCGCCGCGTAGACACCGGTGGTGACCGTGTAGATCCCCGAGCTCGGCCCGAGGATGATCTGCGGACTCACGAAGTCGTTCCACACGCCGATCGAGTTGAGCACCACGACCGTCGCGACGACGGGCTTCATGATCGGGAAGATGCACGCCCAGAACGCGCGGATGGGCCCGGCGCCGTCCAGTGACGCCGCCTCGTCGATGTCACGCGGCACGCTGCGGAGGTAGGCCGTGAACAGGAAGATCGTCACCGGCAGGGTCGCCGCCGTCTCGAAGAGGATGAACCCGGGGATCGTGTTGATGAGCCCGAGCACCCGCAGCACGAAGACGACGGGGATCAGCGTCACCTGACCGGGGATGAACAGCCCGGAGACGAAGAGGAGCAGCAGTCCCAGATGCCACTTCGACCGCCCGCGGGCGATGACGTAGGCGACGGGCGCGGCGAGGGCGATGCAGCACAGGTTCACGAGCACGACGAACAGCAGCGTGATGCCGTACGCGGCGATCACGTTGAACTTGCTGCTCGTGATCGCGGCCCACAGGTAGTCGAACGTGAACATCTGCGGCGTGATCAGCAGCGGGTTCTCGATGATGTCGGCCTGCGGTTTGAACGCGTTGATCAGCATCGTGTACATCGGGATCAGCATCGTGATCGCGACGACGCCGAGGACGATCCACCGGATCGTGCTGACGGCGAGGGCCGGGCGGTTGCGGGTCTGCTTCATCAGTCGGTCGCCTTCTGCTCGGCGCGGCGTCGCACCAGCGTGACGGCGAGGCCGACGACCGCGGTGACGATGAGGAGGATCATGGACTGCGCGGCGCCGAAGCCGAGGGCCGAGTTCGCGAAGGAGTCCTTGAGGATCTGGTACACGATGGTCTGCGTCGAGCCGGCAGGCCCGCCGTCGGTGAGCGACAGCACCACGTCGTACGCCTTGAGGAGCCCGACGAGGGTGAGCACGAGGTTCACGGTGAAGACCGGCGCGATGAGAGGCAGCGTGATGGACCGGAACTGCTGCCACCGCGAGGCGCCGTCCACGGTCGCCGCCTCGTAGTACTCCGCGGGGACGGACTTGATGCCGGCGAGGAACAGGATCATGTTGAAGCCGAAGTGCGACCACACGATCGTGAAGATCACGCTCGCCTTGGCGAAGGTCGGGTCCGTGAGGAACGGCATCGCCGGGAGGCCGAGCGTGCTGAGCAGACCGTTGACGGCGCCGGTGGGGGAGAGCATCGCCGACCAGAGGAAGCCGATGATGAGGGCGCTGATCACGTACGGGTAGAAGAAGATCGTGCGCAGGATCGTGTTCGAGCGGCCGGGCCCGGAGATGAGGGCGGCGATCGCGAGGCCGATGGCGTTGCAGAGGATCGTGCCCACCACCGCGATGATGCCCGTGAAGATCGCGGCCTGCGTCGAGCGCGGGCTGCGGAACGCCTTGATGTAGTTGTCCCAGCCGATGAAGTTGAAGTTGAGGCTGTACCCGTTCCAGTCGGTGAAGCTGAGCACCGCCGCGAGGATCATCGGGATGACGAACATCGCGAGGAAGACCGCGACGGCCGGGCCGCCCATGAGGATGCCGGGGATCCGGTTCCGCCACTGCTGCAGCGCCGTGCGGCGGCGCGGGGCGGGGGGCGAGCTCATCGGCGTCGATGGTCCTGTCGGGGTGGCGGCGGCGGCCGGAGGCGGCGCGGTCCTGGTGGGCGGAGTCATGGCGGCACTCTCGTTCTCGGTGGCGCGTTCAGGGGGAGGCGCTGGGGCAGCGCCGGGACGGCGCCCGGGACGGATGTCGCGTCCCGGGCGCCGCGAGGGTCAACCGGCGTTGGCGGCGAACCAGTCGTCCATGGCCTGCAGCACCTGGTCGGCGGGTGCGCCGCCGAGCAGGGCCTGGGTCTGGGTGTTGATCTCGCCGGAGTAGCCGTCCGGGAGCGTGCGCTCGCCGTAGCCGCCGCCGGTGGGCGTGTAGGCCTCGGCCGGGGTGTCGGCCACGATCTGCAGCAGCTCCTCGCCGAGCGGCGTCATGTCGTACTCGTAGCCGTCGCGGAAGTTGCCGTCGACCGCGAGCTGGTCGCTCACCGCGGTCTGGTCGGTGGTGAGGAACTCGATGAGCTTCGCCGCCGCGTCCTGGTTCTTGCTCGCCTTGAGGATCGAGTACGGGCTGGCGATGTTGGCGCCCATCGCGGGCTGCTCGTCGGCGCTCATGGCGGGGGCGCGGAAGACGCCGATGTCCGCGGAGTCGGCGGCCTTCGCCTGCGTGCCGGCGAACCAGCTGCCCATCGAGTACACCGCCGTCTTGCCCGAGAGGAAGGCCTGCTCGGCGTCCGGGTACTTGATACCCAGGGCGTCGCCGGGGATGTAGCCCTCGGACACCCAGTCCGCGTAGGTCTCGACCGCATCGCCGTAGGTCTCGCTGAAGGTGACGTCGCCTGCCGAGATGTCCTGGAACCACGCCGGGTCCTCGGCGATGATGGTCGGCAGTCCGAGCGCCTGCAGGGTGTGGCTCGTCATCCAGTCGCCGCCGGTCTGGACCGGGGTCCACCCGGCGTCCTTGAGCTTGCCGAGGGCCTCGGTGAGCTCGTCGACCGTCGTCGGCACCTCCGTGATCCCGGCCTCCTCGAAGGCGGTCTTGTTGTAGAAGAAGAGGCTCTGCAGCTGCACGCCGATGCCGGCCATGTAGTTCTTGCCGTCGATCGAGTACTGGTCGGCGAGCGGACCGGACGACGCCCACTCGTACTGCGAGAGGTCGACGAGCTCGGGGGCGAGCTTGGTCGTCGGCGCGATGGACTGCACGACGTCGGGAGCGTCACCGGCGGCCAGCAGGCGCGGCACGGCGGCTTCGACGCCCTCCGCACCCGGGTTCTGGATGACGACGTCGATGTTCGGGTTGGCGTCCTCGAACGGCGCGACGAGGTCGTTCCAGAACTCCTCGGTCAGGTTCGGGGTGACGTTCACGAGCATGCGCACGGTGACGTCGCCGCCGGCGTCACCGCCGTCGTCGCCGGCGGTGGTCGAGCAGCCGGCGATGGCGAGGGCGGACACCGCCGCGATGCCGGCGAGGGGGAGGACTCGGGCCTTGATCATCGTTGATCCTTTCCTGATGCATGAGGGAGGGCCGCTCGCGACATTACACTAATCGATAATCGTTTGTGAAGAGTGGGCAGCATCGAACCCGCTCGGACCGCATTCCGGTCTGCGGTCTCCGAGCGGGGCGCGCGGCGCGGTCAGCCGGCGGCGCGGCGGGCGCGGTACGCCGCCACGGCGTTGCGATTGGCGCAGCTCGTCGAGCAGTAGCGCTTGGAGCGGTTGCGGGAGAGGTCGAGGGCGATCGCCTGGCATGTCCCGTCTTCGCAGACGGTGAGGCGAGAGCCCTCGTCCGTGCGGATGACGTCGATCAGGGCCATCGCGGTCTCCACGAGCACCCGTTCGGCGAGCGGGCGTTCGTCGGCGAGCCCGTGCAGGTGCCAGTCCAGCTCGTCGTGGCGCACGAGCCGCGGGGTCAGGCGCACCTCGGCGAGAGCGGCGTTGACGTGTGCGGCCATCTCGTCGCGCGGAGCGAGCAGCATGGCGCGGAGGCGCGACCGCAGAGCGCGGAGGTCGTCGAGCTCCACCGTGTCCCCGTCGACCCGTCCCGTGTACGGGAACACCCGAAGGAAGGCCTTCTCGTCGTCGATGTCGACCAGGGTGTCCGGGTCCTCCGCCGAGTTCGCGAGCCAGACCGCCGCGCGCAGCGCATCCTCTGTGTCATCGGTGAAGACCATGTTGACAGCTTACTCCCGCCGGCGTAGCGTCATCCCTCATGAGCACGGTGGCTGATGACACTCCGCGCACCCGGACCGGGGTGCGCCTCGGCCTGCCGCTCGCTGTCGCCGCCGCCTTCGCGTTCGGCTCCTCCGGGGCGTGGGCGCGCGGACTCATCGATGCGGGGTGGACGCCGGGGGCCGCCGTCACGGTGCGGGTCTGGGTCGCGGCGCTCGTGCTGCTCGTCCCCACGGTCCTCGCGCTCCGTGGGCGGTGGCGTGCTCTCCGGCAGAACGCGGGGATGGTCGCCGCCTACGGCCTCCTCGCGGTCGCGGCCACCCAGCTCTGCTACTTCCAGGCCGTCGCGGTGATGGACGTCGGGATCGCGCTGCTCATCGAGTACACCGCCCCGGTCGCGGTGCTCCTCTGGCTGTGGATGCGCCGGGGTGAGCGTCCCACGCGGCGCAGCATCCTCGGTGCGGGCATCGCCTTCGTCGGGCTCGTCCTCATGCTCGACATCGTCACCGGGGCGCAGGTGGACGTGGTCGGTGTCCTCTGGGCGCTCGGGGCGATGGTGGGTGCCGCGAGCTACTTCGTGCTGTCCGCGCGGGCGGACACCGGGATCCCGCCGATCGCCCTCGCGGGCAGTGGGCTGCTGCTCGGTGCCGTGGGTCTGAGCCTCGCCGCGCTCATCGGCGTGCTGCCGTTCGCGTGGACGACGGCCGACGTCGAGTACCGGTTCGGCGCGGTGCCGTGGTTCGTGCCGGTTCTCGCGATCGGCGTGATCGCCACGGCTCTCGCGTACGTGCTCGGCATCGTCTCGACACGGATGCTCGGCTCCCGGTTGGCCTCGTTCGTCGCGCTCGCCGAGGTCGTGGCGGCCCTGCTCTTCGGCTGGCTCCTGCTCGGACAGCTCCCCGGCCCGCTGCAGGCCCTCGGGGGCGTGCTCGTCCTCGCCGGCGTGGTCGTCGTGAAGCTCGGCGAGCCCCGCCCTGCCGCCTGAGCCCACTCGCGCGCACAACTTCGGAGATCGGAGCCGACACGCCGGCCTCCGGCCTCGCGGTGCGGCGTGTCCCGGCCGATCTCCGAAGCTGTGCCCGGATGAGGAAGGGGGTCGGGGGAGGCTATGTATACGAATGGACCGCTCGCGCCCGAGAAGTCGACCGAGTGGGGCGGTTTATGTATACACTGGCGGAATGGTCCTCCCTGTCGAGCGCACGTCCATGGGCGATCGCGCCTATGC
Organism: Microbacterium sp. HSID17254; assembly: GCF_003989315.1. Lineage (NCBI taxonomy): Bacteria > Bacillati > Actinomycetota > Actinomycetes > Micrococcales > Microbacteriaceae > Microbacterium > Microbacterium sp. HSID17254. Next base: position 15,949 of record NZ_RBLT01000020.1, on the reverse strand, counting down.
GGCGCTCCTCGACGGCATCCAGTCCGGGGAGCTGCCGGCCGGGTACGTGCTCGGCGAGGTGGAGCAGGCCGAGCGCCTCGGTGTGAGCCGGACGCCGCTGCGGGAGGCTCTGCGTCGCCTGGCCGCCGACGGTCTGGTCGTGCAGCAGTCGCCTCGCGTCACCGTGGTCGCCGACCTCGACGCCGACGACATCCGGTCCCTGTTCGAGATCCGTCGCGCGCTGGAGGAGACCTCCGCCCGGCTGGCGGCCGTCCGGGGTGACGCCGACCGGTTCGCCGCGCTCGCCGCGGAGTTCGCGCACGTGGACCTCACCAGGGCGGAGGGCCGCGATGCCTACTACGCCCTGATCGCGCGATTCGATGCGGCCCTCGACGACGCCGTCGCCAACGACTACATCGCTGCGGCGCTGCGCACGGTCCGCACCCACCTCGTCCGCGTGCGGCGCATGGCGCGGGACAAGCCCGCCCGGCTCGCCGCCTCCGCCGCCGAGCACCGCACGATCGCCGAGGCGCTCGCCGCCCGCGACGGCGACCTCGCCGCCCATGCCACGCACGTGCACCTGCACAACGCGCTCACCGGCATCCTCGACTCCCTCCCCGACAGCGAAGGACACTCATGACCGTCACCCACCACGTCCGCGTGCACGCCAGCTCCGAGAACCTCGTCCGCGAGGATCAGCTCGCGTGGAAGATCGCCGAGGTCGCGGTCGACCAGGTCGAGGTCGAGCAGCCCGTCGTCGACATGATCATCAACCGCATCATCGACAACGCCGCCGTCGCCGCCGCCTCTCTCACCCGCGCGCCGATCGTCGCCGCCCGCGCGCAGGCGTTCAGCCACCCCGTCTCGACGGGCGGGGCCGGCGCCAACCTGTTCGGAACGCCGCTCGACCGCCGCACCAGCCCGGAGTGGGCGGCCTGGGCGAACGGCGTGGCCGTGCGCGAGCTCGACTACCACGACACGTTCCTCGCCGCCGAGTACTCGCACCCGGGCGACAACATCCCGCCGATCCTCGCGGTCGCGCAGCACACCGGCAAGGACGGGCGCGCGCTCGTGCGCGGCATCGCCACCGGCTACGAGATCCAGATGGACCTCGTGCGCGCGATCTGCCTGCACAAGCACAAGATCGATCACGTCGCGCACCTCGGCCCGTCCGCCGCCGCCGGTATCGGCACCCTCCTCGGCCTCGACGTCGAGACGATCTACCAGGCGGTCGGCCAGGCGCTGCACACCACGACCGCCACGCGTCAGAGCCGCAAGGGCGAGATCTCCACCTGGAAGGCGCACGCCCCGGCCTTCGCCGGGAAGATGGCCGTCGAGGCGGTCGACCGCGCGATGCGCGGACAGACGAGCCCGGCGCCGATCTACGAAGGCGAGGACGGCGTGATCGCCTGGATGCTCGACGGGAAGGACGCGGCCTACGAAGTGCCGCTGCCCGCCGCCGGCGAGGCCAAGCGCGCGATCCTCGACTCGTACACGAAGGAGCACTCCGCGGAGTACCAGGCGCAGGCGTGGATCGACCTCGCCCGCAAGCTCGGCACCGCGAACCCGGCCCTCCGCGACCCCGCGAACATCGCGTCGATCGTGCTGCACACCAGCCACCACACGCACTACGTGATCGGCTCGGGCGCGAACGACCCGCAGAAGTACGACCCGACGGCCTCCCGCGAGACGCTCGACCACTCCATCCCGTACATCTTCGCGGTGGCGCTGCAGGACGGCGGCTGGCACCACGTCGACTCCTACACGCCGGAGCGCGCAGGCCGCGCCGACACCGTCGCGCTGTGGCACAAGATCACCACGGCCGAGGACGCGGAGTGGACCCGCCGCTACCACTCGGAGGACCCGGACGAGAAGGCCTTCGGCGGTCGCGTCGAGATCCGCCTCACCGACGGCTCGACCGTGGTCGACGAGATCGCCGTCGCCGACGCCCACCCCCTCGGCGCGCGCCCGTTCGCGCGGGAGAACTACATCGCCAAGTTCCGCCTGCTCGCGGAGCCCGTGCTCGAGCCCGCCGAGATCGAGCGGTTCCTCGAGCTCGTGCAGCGCCTGCCCGAGCTCACGGCCGCCGAGGTCGCCGAGCTCTCGATCGTCGCGAAGCCGGGTCTGCTCGACGACGCCGACGCCCCGACGGGCCTGTTCTGATGCTGTACTCCACCACGACGCCCGCCGAGAAGCGGCGCCTGTTCCGGGAGCGGCTCGCCTCGGGGGAGCTGCTGCGGTTCCCCGGCGCGTTCAACCCGCTGAGCGCCCGACTGATCGAGCAGAAGGGGTTCGAGGGTGTCTACATCTCGGGCGCCGTGCTCTCCGCCGACCTCGGCCTGCCCGACATCGGCCTCACCACGCTCACCGAGGTCGCCGGGCGGGCGAAGCAGATCGCCCGCATGACCGACCTCCCCGCGATCGTCGACGCCGACACCGGCTTCGGTGAGCCGATGAACGTCGCCCGCACGATCCAGGAGCTCGAGGACGCCGGCCTCGCGGGAACGCACATCGAGGACCAGGTCAACCCCAAGCGCTGCGGCCACCTCGACGGCAAGGCCGTGGTGGACGAGGACACCGCGATCAAGCGGATCCGCGCGGCCGCCGACGCCCGCCGCGACGAGAACTTCCTGATCATGGCGCGTACCGACATCCGTGCGGTCGAGGGGCTGGACGCGGCGATCGACCGGGCCAAGGCGCTCGTCGACGCGGGGGCGGACGCGATCTTCCCCGAGGCGATGCGCACGATCGGCGAGTTCGAGGCCATGGCCGCGGCGCTGGACGTGCCGATCCTCGCGAACATGACCGAGTTCGGCAAGAGCGAGCTGTTCTCCGTCGACGCTCTCCGTGATGCGGGGGTGCGCATGGTCATCTGGCCGGTGTCGCTGCTGCGGATCGCGATGGGGGCGGCGGGCCGTGCGCTCGATACGCTGAACGACGAGGGGCACCTGACCTCGAAGCTCGGGGAGATGCAGCACCGCGCCGACCTCTACCAGCTGATCGACTACGAGTCGTACAACCGTTTCGACTCCGGCGTCTTCAACTTCACACTCGACAACACCGGTCGCTGAGCGCAGCGAAGCGGACACACGACGCGGTTGCTGAGCGAGGAGCGCAGCGACGAGTCGACGTACACGAAGGAGTGACCATGACCGAGCCGGACATCAAGAAGGGCCTCGCGGGGGTCGTCGTCGACACGACGGCGATCTCGAAGGTCAACCCCGAGACGAACAGCCTGCTCTACCGCGGCTATCCCGTGCAGGAGCTCGCGGACACGCAGTCCTTCGAGGCCGTGGCGTACCTGCTGTGGAACGGCGAGCTGCCGACGGGCGACGAGCTCGCCGCGTTCCGGCTGGAGGAGCGGAAGCACCGCGCCCTGGCCGACAACGTGAAGGCCGCCATCGACCTCGTGCCGCTCGAGGCGCACCCGATGGACGAGGTGCGCACCGCCGTGAGCCTGATCGGCGCATCCGACCCCGAGGCCGGCGGTTCCGTGCTCGACGCCGGTGGCAGCCCCGAGCAGAACCTGGCGCGCAGCATCCGCCTGTTCGCCGCGCTGCCGGCCATCGTCGCCTACGGCCAGCGTCGCCGTCGCGGCCAGGAGCTTATCGCTCCGCGCGACGACCTCGACTACTCGGCGAACTTCCTCTGGATGACCTTCGGGGAGGAGGCCGACGATGTCGTGGTCGACGCGTTCAACCGGTCGATGATCCTCTACGCCGAGCACTCCTTCAACGCCTCGACCTTCACCGCCCGGGTCATCACCTCGACCCTCAGCGACATCTACTCGGCGGTCGTCGGCGCCATCGGCGCGCTCAAGGGCCCGCTGCACGGCGGGGCGAACGAGGCGGTGCTGCACATCTTCAAGGAGATCGGCTCGGCGGACGCCGTCGAGGCCTGGCTCGACAAGGCCCTCGCGGAGAAGCGCAAGATCATGGGCTTCGGGCACCGCGTCTACAAGAACGGCGACTCCCGCGTGCCGACGATGAAGGCCGCGCTGGACACCCTGGTCGCGCACTACGGTCGGGAGGACGTCGCCGCGCTGTACGACGCGCTGGAGTCGCAGTTCGTCGAGCGCAAGGGGATCCACCCGAACCTCGACTACCCGTCCGGTCCCGCATACAGCCTCATCGGCTTCGACACGCTCACCTTCACGCCGCTGTTCGTCGCGGCGCGGGTGACGGGGTGGACGGCCCACGTCATCGAGCAGGCCGGCGCGAACGCCCTGATCCGCCCGCTGTCGCACTACGACGGCCCGGACGAGCGGCATGTCGCCCGCTGACCCCGTTCCGTTCGAATCGCCTGAATGGCTCCATTCTCGCCCGGGATGGAGCCATTCGCGCGATTCGAAGCGGTAGCGTGCCGACGGCCCCGGGTCAAGCGGATGCGGCGGATTTCCGGGAGGAGTAAACCGGATCCGGGACGAAAGCGTGTCCCGCGAGAAGGAGGCCCCCATGTCCGCGTCCGACGTCACCGTCAAGGAGGTCCGGTCACTCGTCCCCGCGCGCATGGACCGGCTCCCCTGGTCGCGCTTCCACTGGATGATCGTCGTCGGACTCGGGTTCTCCTGGATCCTCGACGGCCTCGAGGTGCAGATCGTCGCGGCCAACGGCTACGCGCAGACGCTGGGGATGGGCCCGGCCGAGGTCGGTCTCGCCGGCACCTGCTACCTGCTCGGACAGGTTTTCGGCGCCCTCGTGTTCGGCCGTCTCGCCGACCGCCTCGGCCGCAAGAACCTCTTCCTGCTCTCGCTCGGGGTGTACCTCGTCGGGTCGGCCGTCGCCGGGCTCGCGTTCGCCCCCTGGTTCTTCTACATCTGGCGCTTCGTCGCCGGGGCGGGCATCGGCGGTGAGTACGCGGCCATCAACTCGGCCATCGACGAGATCATCCCCGCGAAGTACCGCGGCCGGGTCGACATCGCCATCAACGGCACCTACTGGGGCGGTGCGGCCCTCGGCGCGGTCGCCAACATGTTCTTCCTCAACACCGACATCCTGCCCGCCGACATCGGCTGGCGGCTGAGCTTCTTCCTCGGCCCGATCCTCGGCCTCCTCATCATCTGGCTGCGGCGGCACATCCCGGAGAGCCCGCGCTGGCAGATGACGCACGGCCGCGAGGAGGAGGCGGAACGCAACGTCGACGAGATCGAGGAGCGCATCCGCAAGGAGGGCAAGACGATCGAGCCCGTCGACGAGAGCAAGGCCATCACGGTCAAGGAATACGGCAGCGTCCCGTTCCTCGTGATCGCGAAGGTGCTGTTCAAGAAGTACCCGCGGCGCACGCTCGTCGGCATCACGATGATGGTCACGCAGTCCTTCCTCTACAACGCGATCTTCTTCACGTACGCGCTCGTGCTGGAGAACTTCTACGACACCCCGCCGGCATCCGCGTCGCAGTACTTCATCGTGTTCGCGGTGGGCAACCTCGCCGGCGCCCTCATCCTCGGCCACTTCTTCGACACGTGGGGTCGTCGGCGGATGCTGTTCGGCACCTACGTGCTCGCGGGACTGATCCTGCTCGTCAGCGCCTTCCTCTTCAACGCGGGGGTGCTGAACGCGGGCACGCACACGGCGTTCTGGTGTGCATCGTTCTTCTTCGCCTCGGCCGGCGCGTCCGCCGCGTATCTGACGGTGAGCGAGATCTTCCCGCTCGAACTGCGCAGCCAGGTGATCTCGTACGTCTTCTCGATCGGGCAGCTCGTCGGCGCCGTCGCTCCGGTGCTCTACGGCGCCCTGATCGGAGCGAGCGCGGAGTCTGGCGACCGCGGTCCGCTGTTCTGGGGCTACGTGCTCGGTGCGGCCATCATGATGTTCGGCGGCGTCGTGTGCGGTGTCTTCGGCGTCAGCGCCGCCGGGAAGTCGCTGGAGGACATCGCCGATCCGCTCTCGCTCGTCGAACCGGCGAAGAAGGGTGTCACCCCGGGTACGGAGTCCGGCTCCTGAGAAGGCGGTTCCGCTAGCGGGCGAGCCAGTTCCGCAGGGAGCGCGTGACGAACGGCAGCACCCAGTACGTCATGATCGGCGTGAGCACGAGGGTGGTGATGAGTACGCGGAGCCACAGCGGCACGGCGTCCCATCCCGGCACCGGGCTCATGGCGTAGGTGAACGCGAGGTTCACGGGGAAGAAGCCGAGCCAGATCGAGACGGCCTGCTTCCACCGCGGCGGCGCGGGGGCGACGGTCACGGTGCTGGTCGTGCCATCCGGGTCGACGACGGGGATGGATCCCGTGGACGGCTCGTCGAACCACCCCTCGATGCCGGAGCGGCGCTTGGACCGCTCGCTGCGGACGAAGCCCTGGCCCATCGACAGCCACCACGCGCGTTCGCCGGACTGCTCCCACGCGGTGAGCGCGTCCTCGCTCGCGAAGCGGTAGAGCATGTGCCAGACCTGGGAGTCCTCGCCGGCACGGACCCAGCCGGAGCCGAGGAATCCCGGGTACTTCGTCGCCAGGTTCACCCCGGTCTGCACCCACGCGGTGGCCTCGGCGATGCGCTCCGGGTCGACCTCGCGGCGGATGGAGACAGTGACGGGTTCGGAGACGGGCGCGGATGCGGACATGGTGCGGTCCTCGGGGGTGAGCGGCGTCGGGGTGCGGACGCGGGGTGGCGGCGCCAGGGTCGCGACGCCTGGTCGATTCTAGTTCCCGTTCGAGTCGCGCGAATGGCTGTGAATCCGGGCCGGATCCCGCCATTCGCGCGATTCGAACGCGGGGTCACCGCCCCAGGGCCGACGCCACACGGCGGATCAGTTCCCCCGGTCTGTGGAGGAGGGGTGCGGTGACCTCGATCACCGTCCACCCGGCAGCACGCAGCGCCGCGACCCGCTCGATATCCCGTGCCCACTGCGCGCCGTGCACCATGCCGTGGTACTCCGCCGCGACGCGTTCGGCCTCCCAGACCATGTCGACGCAGGCCAGGAAGCGACCTCGGTCGTCGAACACGTCCACGTTGAGTTGAGGCTCCGGGATCCCGGCCGCGACCAGGAGGCACCGCAGCCGGCTCTCCCGCGGCGACCACGAGTCCTCCCGCACGAGCTCGACCGCCTCCCGCAACCGTGCCGCCCCGCGCCTCCGCCCCGGCCGCCAGCATCTCCCGCAGCTCGTCGACCGTCGCCCACGGCTGCCGCCCGACACCCGGCCGCCCGACGCCCGGTCTCCAGTGCCGGCAGAAGTAGTCGCCGAGGGCCACGAGGTCCACCAGCGGCAGCGTCCCGAGGGAGACCCAGGTCGCGGCGGGAGAGGTCACGCGGAGGCCGTCCCGATAGCGGATCGAGGTGAGGCTGGACAGCGTGCGGTGCCCGGTCACGCCGCGGGCGCGGGGGAACGGGATCCCGCCGGACGCACTGACGTGGAGGGCGAGGTCGTCCGCCGTCGCGATGCCTCCGTGATCGTCGAAGGCGAGCGGCAGGGGGCCTCCCCAGATCGACACGGCGGTCTCGTGACTGAAGAAGTGTCCGGTGTGCAGGATCGGGGCGTAGGACTGTGCTCGTGCTACCCGTGCGTGCCGCTGCCGCTCGTACGGGTCTGCGACGTCGATCCCGGGAGCCGGGCGGGGGTGCACGCGGACCCCGTGGAACGGAGCCTCGAGGTCGGATCCGCGCAGCCGTCCGCGACTCACGCCGTGCAGTCGCGCCGTCCGGACCGCGAAGTCCGCCTCGAAGCGGGCCGGAAGCTGCTGTCGTCGTCCCATGCCCCCACGCTCCCACCCCCGCGGTCGGGGCGGGGTCGGTCTCCACAGCCCCGGTTCGAATCGCGCACTGTGCTCCATCTCCGGCCGAAATGGAGCAAAGCAAGCGATTCGAAGAAGGAGAAGACCCCCGCCGACCCGATTCGGCGGGGGTCTCGGGAGCGAGAGTGCTCACCGTGTGCACGGGAGACGCGACTACCCGATCCGGTCTGAGTCTGTGCCGTGCATCTGCAGTTGTAATCGGCCTGGATGTCCGGCGGGTGAACGGCCGGAGAACGGGCGACGGCGGCATCCGAACGCGGGGCGCCGCAAGATACAAGGACGTCCTCGTATTTTCACGGTCGTCGGAGTAAACTCGCCGATGTGCCAAAGAGGGCACGGAGGGATGTCGCACAATGACCCGTACTATCCCGCACTTCGTGGGCGGAACGCATGTCACCCCGGAAGACGGCCGCTTCGCCGACGTCTTCGACCCGAGCACCGGAGCCGTGCAGGCCCGGGTGCCGCTCGCGTCCGCGGAGGAGGTGCGCCGCGTCATCGCGAACGCCGAGCAGGCACAGGCCGCGTGGGCGGCGACCAACCCGCAGAAGCGCGCCCGCGTCCTCCTGCGGTTCCTCGACCTCGTGCAGCAGGAGATGACCTCGCTCGCCGAATTCCTCGCGAGCGAGCACGGCAAGACCGTCGACGACGCCAAGGGTGACATCCAGCGAGGCCTCGAGGTGATCGAGTTCTCCGCCGGAGCCCCGCACCTGCTCAAGGGCGAGTACTCCACCGGTGCCGGGGCGGGCATCGACGTGTACTCGATGCGGCAGCCGCTCGGGGTCGTCGCGGCGATCACGCCCTTCAACTTCCCCGCCATGATCCCCCTGTGGAAGGCCGGGCCCGCGCTCGCCGCCGGCAACGCCGTGGTGCTCAAGCCCAGCGAGCGCGACCCCTCGGTGCCGGTGCGCCTCGCCGAGCTCTTCCTCGAAGCGGGGCTGCCGGCCGGCGTCCTCAACGTGGTGCACGGCGACAAGGAGGCGGTCGACACGCTGCTCACCGACGACCGGATCCGCGCGGTCGGTTTCGTCGGCTCCACGCCCATCGCCGAGTACATCTACGCCACCGCGGCCGCCCACGGCAAGCGCGCGCAGTGCTTCGGCGGCGCGAAGAACCACATGATCGTGATGCCGGACGCGGATCTCGACCAGGCCGTCGACGCCCTCATCGGCGCCGGCTACGGCTCCGCGGGGGAGCGGTGCATGGCCATCTCGGTCGCCGTGCCGGTCGGCGAGGAGACCGCGGACGCGCTTGCCGCCAAGCTCACCGAACGCGTCGCTCAGCTGCGGGTCGGACCGTCCCTCGCGGCGGACGTCGACTACGGCCCCCTGGTCACCCGCGCAGCGGTCGAGCGGGTCGAGGGTTACATCCAGCAGGGGATCGACGAGGGGGCGACGCTGCTCGCCGACGGCCGCGGCTTCACGGTCGACGGGCACGAGGAGGGCTTCTACCTCGGACCGACCCTGTTCGACCACGTGACCACCGACATGGCGATCTACCGCGAGGAGATCTTCGGCCCGGTGCTCGTGATCGCCCGCGCCGCCGACTACGAAGAGGCGCTGCGCATGGCCTCCGAGCACGAGTACGGCAACGGCGTCGCCATCTTCACGCGCGACGGCGACGCGGCTCGCGACTTCGCCGCTCGCGTCGAGGTCGGGATGGTGGGCGTGAACGTGCCCATCCCCGTGCCGATCGCCTACTACACGTTCGGCGGCTGGAAGCGAAGCGGCTTCGGCGACCTCAACCAGCACGGCGCCGACGCCTTCCGCTTCTACACGAAGACCAAGACCGTGACGAGCCGCTGGCCGTCGGGGATCCGCGAGGGCGCCAGCTTCGTCATCCCCACCATGCATTGACCCTTCGACCGGCTCAGGGCCCTTCGACAGGGCTCAGGGACCCATATCTCAAGGACACGCGATGACCATGACCACCGTCACCACCACCGATGAGGAGCGCGAGGCGATCCTCGACGCCGTGCGAGAGTTCGCCGATGCGGAGCTCGCCCCGTTCGCCGCGGAACGCGACGAGAAGCACCTGTTCCCGCGGGAGTCGCTGCAGCGCGGCGGCGAGCTCGGCCTCGGCGGGATCTACGTGAGCGAGGAGTTCGGCGGCACGGGCCTCACCCGCGTCGACACCGTCGCCATCTTCGAGGAGCTCGCCAAGGCCGACCCCGCGGTGGCCGCCTACATCTCCATCCACAACATGGTGGTGTGGATGATCGACACCTACGGCGACGACGAGCAGCGGTCGCGCTGGCTGCCGTCGCTGACCGCCATGCAGGAGTTCGGCGGCTACTGCCTCACCGAGCCGGGGGCCGGATCCGACGCGGCGAACATCGCGACGAGTGCCGTCCGCGAGGGCGACGAGTACGTGCTTACCGGGGTGAAGCAGTTCATCTCCGGAGCCGGTGAGGCCGCGGTGTACGTCGTCATGGCGCGGACCGGCGAGCCGGGAGCCCGCGGGATCAGCGCCTTCCTGGTCCCCGGCGACGCGGAGAACCTGAGCTTCGGTGCTCCGGAGAAGAAGATGGGGTGGCACGCGCAGCCCACCCGGCCCGTGATCATGGACGGCGTGCGGGTGCCGGCGTCCGCGATGCTCGGCGACGAGGGACGAGGTTTCGCGATCGCGATGTCGGCGCTCAACGGTGGCCGCCTCAACATCGCGGCGTGCTCTCTCGGTGGCGCGCAGGCCGCGCTCGACAAGGCCGTGCAGTACGTGCACGAGCGCGTCGCGTTCGGGGAGCCGCTGGCGGAGAAGCAGTCGATCCTCTTCGCGATCGCCGACATGCGCACCGACCTGCAGGCCGCGCGGCTCATGGTGCGGGACGGCGCGGAGGCTGTCGACGGGAAGGCGCCGGACGCGACGATGCGCTGCGCGATGGCCAAGCGCTTCGCGACCGACGCCGGCTTCGAGGTGGCCAACCGCGCCCTCCAGCTGCACGGCGGCTACGGCTACCTGCAGGACTACGGCATCGAGAAGATCGTCCGCGACCTCCGCGTGCACCAGATCCTCGAGGGGACGAACGAGATCATGCGCCTGATCGTCGGCCGGGAGATGCTGCGACCCGCGGGGTCGACGTCGATGCGGAGCGCATCATGACCCGCGTCGCCTTCCTCGGGCTCGGGCACATGGGGCTGCCGATGGCGAAGAACCTCGTCGCCGCCGGACACGAGGTGCACGGCTTCGACCTCATGCCCGCGGCGATCGAGGCGGCCGGGGCGGCCGGGATCCCCGTGGCGGCGAGCGGCGCGGAGGCGGTGGCGGACGCGGAGGTCGTGGTGACGATGTTCCCGGCGGGGAAGCACGTCATCGAGGCCTACCGCACGGAGCTGCTGGCGGCCGCGCGCCCCGGGACGCTGTTCATCGAGTCGTCGACCATCGCGGTGGACGAGGCGCGGGCCGCCCATGCGCTCGCGCTCGCCGCCGGCCACCGGCACATCGATGCTCCGGTATCCGGAGGTGTGGTCGGGGCGGAGGCCGGGACCCTGGCGTTCATGGTCGGGGGTTCCGACGACGACTTCGCGGCGGCGCTGCCGCTGCTGGAGATCATGGGGAAGCGCATCGTGCACTGCGGCGGACCGGGACTCGGACAGGCGGCGAAGGTCTGCAACAACATGGTGCTCGCGGTGTCGCAGATCGCCGTCGCCGAGGCGTTCGTGCTGGGCGAGCGGTTGGGGCTCGAGCATCAGGCCCTGTTCGATGTGGTGTCCCAGGCGTCGGGGCAGTGCTGGGCGCTCACCACGAACTGCCCCGTGCCCGGTCCGGTGCCCACCAGCCCCGCGAACCGGGACTACCAGCCGGGGTTCGCGGGCGCCCTCATGGCGAAGGACCTCGGTCTCGCGCTGCAGGCCATCGAGCAGACCTCGACGGACGCGCGGATGGGTCGTCTGGCGCAGGAGCTGTACGCCGCCTACGCCGCCGGCGACGGCGCCGCCCGTGACTTCTCCGGCATCATCACGGAGATCCGCGGCTGACTCCCGCTTTCGAATCGCCTGAATGGTCGCAAATCCGGCCGAAATGCAGCAAATCGGGCGATTCGAAGGGGAGGGTGGATGACGACAGGAAGGCGGGAGCGATGACCGAGTACGAGACGATCCTGGTGGAGCAGCGCGGACGGGTGGGCTGGATCACCCTCCACCGACCGGAGGCGCTCAACGCGCTGAACAGCCGGCTCGCCGAGGAGGTCACCGCGGCCGCGCAGGCCTTCGATGCGGATGACGGCGTCGGGGCCATCGTCGTGACCGGCTCCGAGAAGGCCTTCGCGGCCGGCGCCGACATCAAGGAGATGGAGGGCATGTCCGCGGCGGAGATGCTCGAGACCGACCACTTCGGCGTCTGGCACGACTTCGCGGCCGTGCGCACCCCGGTCATCGCGGCGGTCTCCGGGTTCGCGCTCGGCGGCGGCTGCGAGTTGGCGATGATGTGCGACATCATCCTCGCCGCGGACACCGCGAAGTTCGGACAGCCCGAGATCAACCTCGGAGTGATCCCGGGCATGGGCGGCACCCAGCGGCTCATCCGCGCGGTGGGGTACTACAAGGCGGCGGAACTCGTGCTGTCCGGCCGCTTCATGGGCGCCGAGGAGGCGGAGCGCTCCGGACTCGTGTCCCGGGTCGTCCCCGCGGGGGATCTCCTGGCCGAGGCGACGACGCTGGCTGAGACGATCGCGTCGAAGTCGCTGCCGTCGGTCTACGCCGCCAAGGCTGCGCTCGATGCCGCCATGGAGACGACGCTCTCCGAGGGCCTCGCCCACGAGAAGCAGGCATTCGCGGCGCTGTTCGACACGCACGACCAGAAGGAGGGGATGGCGGCCTTCCGCGAGAAGCGCACGCCGGACTTCCAGAACCGCTGACCGCGGGGACAGGTCAGCCGCGCAGGGACTCCACGATCTTCGCGATCCGGCGCTCGCGCGTCGCCTCCTGCTTGGCCTCGGCGACCGCCCTGGCGTGCTCCTTGCGCGCCGACGGGGAGAGGGCGTCGAACGCCGCGCGCACGGCCGGATCGGCGTCGAGGGCAGCGGCTAGTGCTGGCGGCACCTCGACCACCCGCTCCGCGGTGTCGAGCCGGATCACGGCGTCGACCTCCTGATCGATCTCGACACCGAGGTCCGCGCGGGCGGCCTTGCTGAGACCGATCATGTTCTCGCCGCCCATGCGGGCCAGGCGCAGGCGCGCGGTGCGCCCGCCGATCGTGACCGCGACCGGGAAGGCCTTGCCGGCCCCGAAGGACGCCACCTGCTCATCGGTGAGGAGGATCGCCGCGGCGGGGCCGCGACCGGTGAGGACGGTGTGCACGCGCAGTTCGCTCATGCAGGAAGAGTACGCCCGCCATCCTCGATCGCGGCGACCAGAGCGGTGTTGCGTTCGGCGATCAGGCGCTCCATGTAGCGGCCGAGCACGAGGGCGTCGACGACGCGGCCGAGGAGCCCGAAGGGCGACCGGAACACGATCGTGTCGCGCATGAGGGTGCCGCGCGGATGCTCCTCGAACACGTGCTCGTGCCGGAGGTCGCGGAACGGTCCGTCGATCTGACGGTCGGTGAACCGATGCGGCGCGTCGATGTCGAACACCACGGAGCGCAGGCGGAACGGGATGCCGAAGTGCCGCGCGCGCCAGGTGACCGTGGACCCCTCGCTGAACGCGCCGCCTGCGGGCTCCTCGATCATCGTCTCGTCGTAGCGCGCCATCGACTGCAGATGCAGCTCCGGGTCCAGTGCTGCGGCGAACACGACAGGGCGCGGTGCCGCGATCACGGTCTCGAGCACGAACCGGGGCATCAGAGCGGTTCGGGGAGGGGGCGCGGGTCGATGAAGTCGCCGGCGTCACGACGCAGACGGGCGACGATGGCGACGAGCTCGGCGGCGTCGGCCTCGCTCATGCCGGGGTCGGCGAAGACGTCGGCGTTGAGGGCGGTCGTGGCGCGCTCGACGAGATCGCGGCCGTCGTCGGTGAGGGCGAGCATCGCCGCGCGTCCGTCGTGCGGGTGCGGTTCGCGGACGACGAGGCCGTCGCGCATGAGCCGCTCGGCGGTGCTCGTGATGGTGGTGGCGTGGACCTGCAGGCGCGCGACGACACTCGACAACGGCAGGCGTCCGGCGCGGCTGAAGGCGAGCAGCCGCAGCACCTCGTAGCGGGCGAAGCTCAGCGCGAAGGGCTTGAGGGCCGCGTCGACGCGGGCCAGGAGGAGCTGCTGGGCGCGCATCACCGAGGTGACCACCGTCATGCCGTCCGCGGCCTCGGTCCAGCCGTGCGCGATCCACTGCCGCTTCGCCTCGGCGAGCGGGTCGACGGGAAGCGGGCGGGGTCGGACCACGTCTCTACGGTACCGGGGGAGTCCGCCCCCGGCTGTCAGCGGCGAGCCGCGGGGCCCGACTGTCGACTATGTATACATTGGCGGCCGAAATCGGGGGTGCCACCTGCGGATCCCTCCGCCTTTGGCTACATAGAAGAGCGTGCGGATAGACTCAGCGTGTCGTGAGGAGCATTCGATGAAGATCTTCGTCCTGGTCAAAGAGGTACCGGACACCTATGGCGATCGCACGTTGAATCTCGAGACCGGACTCGCCGAACGCGGGGCCGGGGATGTGGTCCTCGACGAGATCACGGAGCGGGCCCTCGAGGTCGCCCTGGCCCACGCCGACAAGAACGAGGGCACCGAGGTCGTGGCCCTCACGATGGCGCCCGAGAGCGCGACGGCATCCGTGCGCCGGGCCCTCGCGATCGGCGCCGCCTCCGCGATCCACATCGTCGACGAACAGCTCGTCGGCGCCGACCTGGGTCTCACCGCCGAGGTGCTCGCCGCCGCGATCCGCCGCGGCGCGCCCGACCTCGTCATCACCGGCAACCTGTCCACCGACGGCGCCGGCGGCGTCCTCCCCGCGATGCTCGCCGAACACCTCGGCTGGGCGCAGGCCACCGCCCTCACCGCGGTCGAGATCACCGCCGAGGGCGTCTCCGGCACCCGCGGCGCCGACGCGGGCAACCAGCAGGTGACCGCGCCGCTGCCCGCCGTGATCTCCATCACCGAGGCGCTCCCGGACGCCCGGTTCCCCAACTTCAAGGGCATCATGGCGGCGAAGAAGAAGCCGCTGGAGGTGCTGTCCCTCGCCGACCTCGACGTGTCGGCCGACCCGGCGGCGGCGCCACGCACCATCATGACCGCGGTCTCGGAGAAGCCCCCGCGGGCCGCCGGCGTCAAGATCACCGACGAGGGCGATGCCGCCGAGAAGCTCGTCGAGTTCCTCGTGCAGAACAGGCTGGTGTGACATGGCGTACCCCGAGAACCCGATCCTCGTGCTCCTCGACGTCGACCCGTCCGGTGCACTCACCAGCAGCACCGCCGGACTCCTCGGCGCGGCGGCGGGCGTCGGCACACCGGTCGCGGTGATCGTCGGCGGTTCCGAGGCGGCGGTCGCCACGGCCGCGGAGGCCGGAGCCGCGGTCGTGCTCTCGGCCGACGGCGACCCGTCCGCGCTGACGGTCCCGATCGTCGACGCGCTGCAGGCCGCCGCCGCGCAGGTGCAGCCCGCGGCCGTCCTCATCTCGAACTCGATCTCCGGCCGCGATGTCGCCGGCCGGTTCGCGGTGCGGACGAAGAGTGCGCTCGCCGTGGACGCGGTCGGGGTCTCGCGTGACGACGAGGGCATCGTCGCCCACCACTCGGTCTATGGCGGGGCGTATCTCGTCGACGCCGCCGCGACGTACGGCACGCTCGTCGTCACGCTGCGCCAGGGCGCGGTGGACGCCAGGGCCGAGGCGGTCGCCTCCCCGCAGGTCGAGCAGCTCGCGGTCACTCCGTCCGGAGCGGTCGCCGCGACGGCGGGCCCCGTCGAGACGGTCGAGGCCACCTCGTCCCGGCCCGAGCTGCGCGGAGCGACCCGCGTCGTGTCGGGCGGCCGGGGTCTCGCCTCGAAGGAGAAGTTCGTGCTCGTGGAGGAGCTCGCCGACGCCCTCGGGGCCGCGGTCGGCGCCTCGCGTGCCGCCGTCGACGCGGGCTACATCCCGCAGTCCCACCAGGTCGGGCAGACCGGGGTCTCGGTGTCGCCGCAGCTCTACGTCGCGCTCGGGATCTCCGGCGCGATCCAGCACCGCGCCGGCATGCAGACGTCGAAGAACATCGTGGCGATCAACAAGGACCCGGAGGCGCCGATCTTCGACGTCGCCGACTTCGGCATCGTCGGCGATGTGTTCACGATCGTGCCGCAGGTGATCGCCGCGCTCGAGGCGCGGAAGAAGTAGCCATGGCGG
>NZ_RBLT01000199.1:0-761 GCF_003989315.1 Microbacterium sp. HSID17254 | reverse complement strand
CCGTGCGACCTGGGGCGAACCGGGCGCACGGACATACGCATTTTCGTCGGACTGTCCAGCCAGCAGACGCCTCACGAGCGCCTACGCTAGGGACGCCAAGATCTCCCGATACGGGCCGCACACCGTGCGTAGGAGTCAGTAGCCCAGGCTCGGACCGTCCATCTCCTGGGCCTGCTCCTGAGCCTGGTGATGGGGTCGCTCGTACCCGCGGTTGCGCTGCTGACGGGCGGTCTCTGCGGCAGCCTGCTGACGGCTGGCCTCCCGGCCGGAGTCCTCGCCGCGGCGGAACGCACCTGCCTCAGCCGCTTCCTGCCAGACGGCTCGCAACCTGTCCATCTCTGCGGCTAGCGTCGAACCCTGCTCGTGCTCGTCGACGCGCTGGCGGGCCGGGACGGCGTCGGGCCGCGGCGTGGTGTCCGGCCGGCCCTCGCGCGTGTGCTCGGGAGCGGCAGCGACGGTCCGCGGACTCGCGGGGTCCACCCCGGCGCGGGTGGCGTCGCGGTTGCGGCGGGCCAGTTCCTCGGCCGCGAGTCGGGCGTCGTCGGCGGCATCGCGGTTGGCCCCGGCCCACTTCGCCCGCTCGGCATAGCCGGCCTCGAGTACATCGGCCCGCTGCTGGTCCCATCCCATCATCCGCCCCGCCCGGTCCGCCTCGTCGCCCCTCTGAGCCACTCCACGGTCGCGACGCGGGTCGGCCGCGCCGGCGGCTTCGACACCACCGGCCCGCAGCCGGTGGCGGGGCCGGTCCTCCGGCCGCGCCC
>NZ_RBLT01000198.1:0-675 GCF_003989315.1 Microbacterium sp. HSID17254 | reverse complement strand
CGGCGGCATGGGCGAGCACGTGGCCCGGCTGCTCGCCGAGCGCGGCAGCGACCTCGTGCTCGTCGACCGCGACAGCGCCCGGCTCGACACCGTCGCGGCGGCGATCCGCGCGAAGCACCCCGGCCTGTCGGTGACCACCGAGACCGTCGACCTGGCCGACTCGGGCGCCGTCGACGCGCTGTCGACCCGCATCCTCGCCGGACACCCGGAGATCCGGCTGCTGGTCAACAACGCCGGTGTCGCGCTCGGCGGGGACTTCGCCCGGCTGACCCTCGACGAGTTCGACTGGGTCATGGACGTCAACTTCCGCGCACCCGTGCGGCTGACCCACGCCCTGCTGCCCGCGCTGACCGCGCGGCCCGGGGCGCACGTGGTCAACGTGTCCAGCCTGTTCGGGCTGATCGCCCCGCCCGGGCAGTCGGCGTACTCGTCGTCGAAGTTCGCGGTCCGCCGCTTCTCCGAGGCGCTGCGCGCCGCGCTCGCCCAGGTCGGTGCCACCGGCACCACCGTGCACCCGGGCGGCATCAGGACCGGGAGCGCCGCCGGTGCTCGGGTCGGGGTCAACATCCCGGCCGAGGAGGCCGAGCGCGGCAAGAAGGACTTCGAGAAGCTGCTGACCTTCCCCGCGGAGAAGGCCGCCGAGCTGATCGTCGACGCCATCGCGAAGCGCCGCCC
>NZ_RBLT01000197.1:0-763 GCF_003989315.1 Microbacterium sp. HSID17254 | reverse complement strand
ACGACGTCGCCGTCGCCGGTGGGGTCGAGTCCATGACCCGTGTCCCGATGTTCTCCTCCAGCCAGGGGCAGGACCCGCTGGGCTCGGCCTTCGCCGCGCGCTACGGCGTGGCCCCCACCCAGGGCGCCGGCGCGGAGGTGATCGCGGAGAAGTGGGGGTTCTCCCGTACCCAGCTCGACGAGTTCGCGCTGCTGTCGCACGCCCGCGCCGCCGAGGCGCAGGACGACGGCCGGTTCGCGGGGCAGATCGCGCCGGTCGCGGGTGTCTCCACCGACGAGGGCGTCCGCCGGGGCGGCACGCTGGAGGGCCTGGCCCAGCTCAAGACGGTGTTCAAGGAGGCCGACCAGGGCGGGGTGATCCACGCCGGCAACTCCTCGCAGATCTCCGACGGGGCCGCCGCGCTGCTGATGACCACCAGCGAGAAGGCGGGGCAGCTCGGTCGGACCCCGATCGCCCGGGTGCACACCGGGGGGCTGGCCGGTGCCGACCCGGTCATCATGCTGAGCGCCCCGAGCCGCGCGACGGACAAGGCGCTCACGCGCTCCGCCCTCCCCCTGGACGCGATCGGCCCCTTCCAGGTCAACCAGGCGTTCGCCCCGCTGCCGCTGGCGTGGCTGGCCGACACCGCTGGCGCCGACTCCTAGGTCGCCGACACGCTCACCCACCACGCCCGCCAGATCCGCCTCCTCCAACACCTGGGCGGTCCCGGCGCCCCGACCATGCCCACCCCCAGCCACCATCTGCGCGACTAACGCACCCGCTC
>NZ_RBLT01000196.1:0-763 GCF_003989315.1 Microbacterium sp. HSID17254 | reverse complement strand
GGCCGCCGAGGGCGCGACCTTCGCCTGCGGCGGCGAGCCCGACGCCGAGCGCGGCGGCCTGTTCGTCCGGCCCACGGTCGTCACGAACGTGACCCCGGAGAACAAGGTCGTCCGGGAGGAGGTGTTCGGGCCGGTGCTCGCCGCCTACACCTTCACCGACGAGGACGCGGCGCTCAAGCTCGCCAACGACACCCCCTACGGCCTCGCCGGCGCGGTCTGGACCAAGGACGTCCACCGCGCCCACCGCGTCGCAACGCGGCTGCGCGCGGGCACGGTCTGGGTCAACGCCTACCGCGTGATCGCCCCCAACATGCCCTTCGGCGGCTTCGGGGCCTCCGGCATCGGCCGGGAGAACGGCGTCGACGCGGTCCACGAGTACACCGAGAACAAGTCCGTCTTCGTCGAGCTGACCGGCGGGACGCGCGACCCCTTCCAGCTCGGCTGACCCGCACTCCTCAGCCCCCACACACGACGTCGAAGGAGACGACCATGACCGTGACCGCCAACGAGCGCCGCGGGCTCGCCCCCCCCGACCCCCGGCCCGCCTCGGAGACCCGGCCTGCGGCCGACCGGACGACCACGAACCCGCTGTTCGGCGACCAGAAGATGAAGCTCGGACTGTTCGGCAGCAACTGCTCGTACGGGCTGATCATGAGCCACGCCCCGTCGAGCTACGAGATCACCTGGGAGCACACCAAGGAGATCTCCCAGCGGGCCGACCGGCTCGGGTTCGACGTGCTCGTCCCCGTCGCGCGCTGGAAGG
>NZ_RBLT01000195.1:0-765 GCF_003989315.1 Microbacterium sp. HSID17254 | reverse complement strand
CACGAGGTCGGCAGGCTGATCGACGCCGAGCTGCCCGAGGGCGACTACCAGACCGTCGGCGGCCTCGTCCTGGCCGAGCTGCAGCGGCTGCCCGACCCCGGGGACGCGGTCCTCGTGACGATCGCGGCCGAGAGCCCGGACGAGGAGGACCGCACCCTGCGCCTGGTGGTGCACGAGGTCGACCGACGTGTCCCCTCCTCCGTCCGCCTGGAGCGGGCCGAACCGGTGACCACCGGCTCGGATCAGGACGACGACCGGGAGGTGCGGGCATTATTGCCGTCGGGATCGTGGTGTCGATCCTGCTCGTCGGGGGGAGCGCGTTCTTCGTGGCCGTCGAGTTCGCGCTCGCCGCCGCCCGGAACTACCGGCTGGAGGAGGCCGCGCTGACCTCGGCGTCGGCACGGGCGGCGCTGCGCAGCGCCAGGGACATCTCGCTGCTGCTGGCGGGGTCCCAGCTGGGCATCACGCTGTGCGTGCTGGGCCTCGGTGCGATCACCAAGCCGGCCGTCGACCACGCGCTGCGCCCGGTCCTCGAGGGCTGGGGCGTCCCCGGCGGGGTCGCCGGAGTGGCGTCGTTCGTCGTCTCGCTGATCGTCGTGACGTTCCTGCACCTGGTCGTCGGGGAGATGGCGCCGAAGTCCTGGGCGATCTCGCACCCGGAGAGGTCGGCGATCATGCTGGCGATCCCGATGCGCGGGTTCATGATCGTCGCGCGGCCGCTGCTGCTCCTGCTGAACGGCACGGCGAACCGCTGCCTGCGCTGGT
>NZ_RBLT01000194.1:0-766 GCF_003989315.1 Microbacterium sp. HSID17254 | reverse complement strand
TGCCCTTGACCGCCTGCTCCACCAACGCCCGCCGCGCCCGCGGCCCCGGAGCCCGCCCGTGCCGGGCCGTGTAGGCCTCCACCAGCTCCGCGACCGCCGGGCGGACACGCTCCAAAGTGCGAGTACTCGCCTGCGCCAGCAGCTCCGGGTCGAACCCGGCGATCTCCCGCGCCAACCCGTCAGGCCGCTGCTGGAACAGCACACCCATCTCCTCGGTCAGCAGCTGCTGATAAGCCCGCGTGGAGGCCGCCGACAACGCCTCCTTCACCGGCCGGAACGCCTGCCCATCCAGGGCCAGCACGCGCCCATCCGCGGTCGCGGCACGGTTCAGCACCCCCGCGTGGGAGTGCAGCTGCGGCCCACCGTCGCGACTGGTGTGGTGGCCATAGACCACGGCGGCCAGCCCCGTGGCCGCCTCCCACTGACCCACTGTCCGCCCGGACGGGCCCCGCCCTTCGTCGCGGCCGGAGCGGACATACGCCACATCGGACTGCACCGACGACAACGCGATCCGCACCGCCTCGTCATGCGCCCAGCGGACCGTCTCCGCGCCCTCGCCGTCGCCCGCTGCGAGCAGCGCCGTGTAGTACATCGACACCGACTTCACCGGCGAGAACGTCACGTCGTAGTAAGCCGTCGGAGTACGGGTGTTGCGGTTCGCCGACGTCTCGATCTCGAAGCGCCGCTCGGCCGACGCGGCCGGTTCTTCCTTGAGCGCATCAGCCACGATCTGCGCTGCTGTGCGGAACTTCCGCGGCTTCGAACC
>NZ_RBLT01000193.1:0-768 GCF_003989315.1 Microbacterium sp. HSID17254 | reverse complement strand
CTCCGCACCGGCCGACGGGCGCCGGTGCCGCTCCCCACGGTGCCCGAGGTGCCCGGTTCACGCCACGCGCCGCCCCCACGACGGCACGTCGTGCCACGCCACGGGGCGACACCGGCACGTCGGGACGGGGTCGTGTCCCGCGGTGTGGGCACGCTGTCCCGAGCAGTGGTCGGGACCTGGCCGGTCGTGTCAGGATCACGCGTCCGTCGCGCGGGAACCCCCGCCGCGGCGGGCGTCGTCGCCGATCGTGATGAGGAGAACGCAGTTCCGCAAGGTGCTGGTGGCCAACCGGGGCGAGTTCGCCATCCGGGCGTTCCGGGCCGCGTTCGAGCTCGGTGTCTCGGTGCCGCGCCTCCACGAGGAGATCTTCGATCGTTTTCGACGTCTCGGGGATCGTGTCTTCAAAAAACTCAAGCGACGGGGTGAGACGTGCGGTGATGCCGCGGCCCACGGCGCTGCGCAGCATGCCCTTCGCCGCCTTGAGCGCGGCAGCGGTCCCGGCACGCTCTTCATCGCTTCCGTACACGGTATAGAAGATCGAGGCGTGCTGGCCATCGCCCGTGAGGCGGACGTCGGTGACTGTCACGAACCCGAGACGCGGGTCCTTGACTTTTTCGTCGAGCGTACGGGCCACGATTTTCTTGATCTGATCGGCGAGGCGCCGCACGCGAGGGTTGTCGTTCATGGTGTCTCCTTGAGTGAAGTGAAGGTCGGGGTGCTTACGCCTTGCGGGCAAGCGCGATATCACGGTCGATTGAGGCATCGACC
>NZ_RBLT01000192.1:0-768 GCF_003989315.1 Microbacterium sp. HSID17254 | reverse complement strand
GGGGGGGGGGGGGGGCGGCGGCGCGGGGCGCGGGCGGGCGCGGGCGAGGGCGACGCAGGCGTCACCCGCGTCACGGCGCGGGCCGCGACGCCGAGCGCGACCGGGAAGGTCGAACGGTGCCACCGGGCCCTGCGGCGGGAACGGCGCGAGCACACCGACGCCTGCGACGCCCGGGTCGCGGCGCAGGCGGGGTTGGACTCCTGGATCACCACCTACAACTGCACCCGCCCACACCAGGCCATCGAGATGGCCTGCCCCGTCGACCGCTTCGCCCCCAGCCAGCACCAGCGCGGCGACGAAGACCTGCTCCCGCTGCGGTTACCTACCCGGCTTGTCGCCGCGCCTGCGCCGCCCGAGCAGCCTGCCGCGGACCCGGGCGCTGAGCCGGGCACCGAATCGAGCACGGAGGTCTACTGGGGCGGGCCAGTGGCGCTCGCACGGTCCGTCCCCCCCTCAGGGAACCTGGCGGTGCTGGGCAAACAGTTCTGGCGCGGCCCGCTCCGCGCCGGGGTCACCGTCACGTTCTGGGCCGACGCCAAGGTCATCCACCTCACCGCCGGCGGGGCCCGAATCAAGACCGTCCGCTCCCCCTACACCGAGGACCAGCTCGCCACCTTCGCCGCGACCGGCGGCCGTCCCGCCGGCCCGCCAGCCCCAGCCCCCCCCCGCCGCGCTCAGGCGCCCCCCCCACCGCCGGTGCGCGCGCGCCGTGCACCGCGCCCCCTCACAGCGCGCCGCCTCGCTCCGCCGCCATGCCGCGCGCCGGCG
>NZ_RBLT01000191.1:0-768 GCF_003989315.1 Microbacterium sp. HSID17254 | reverse complement strand
CGACGAGGCCGGCGGCACCGGCACGCAGCAGCCGGGTCCGGTCGGGCTCGCCCTGCGGGCGGTCGGGATCGGTGATGACCTGCAGGTTGGGCCGCTCCCCCGCACCGAGCAGAACCCGGGTGCCGTACTCGCGGCGCAGCACCGCGGCCAGGGTGTAGTGGTCGCGGTGGGCATGGGTGACCAGGAAGCGGCGGACGTCGCCGAAACCGGAGCCCAGCGCGGCCAGTGCCTTGCCGAGCAGGTCGCGGGCCTCGTCGATCGCCCAGCCGGAGTCGATCAGGGTCCAGCCGGTGTCGTCGGCGAGTGCGTAGACGTTCACGGCGCGCAGCCCGTCCTGGGGCAGCGGCAGCGGGATCCGGTAGACGCCCGGGGCGCTGCGGAACACGCCCGGCGCGGTCCAGTCGCCGTCCGGGTCGTCATCGGTCACGGTGGGAGCGACGGTCACCTCCCGACGATAGACGACCGCGCCCACGCGGCCCGGCCCGCGGCACCCTCCCCGGGGGTCACGTCATCACCCCGCGTGTCCGGACCGACACCGGGAGTCGACAGCTGCCGCCCAGTCCACGCGAGGGCGGGTCATGCTCGCACCGGGTCGGTCGCCCGATCCGCGCTACCGTCCCCGCGTCCGGTGATCAGAGGTCGGCCTGGGGGCGGGGCGGCGGAGGAGGGGCCGAGCATGGCGGGCTGGACCGCGGGGCGACGGCCCGGGCAGGATGCTCCGCGCCGCACCGCGGCCGAGGCGCCGGATCGGACCAGCGGGTCCCGGTG
>NZ_RBLT01000190.1:0-775 GCF_003989315.1 Microbacterium sp. HSID17254 | reverse complement strand
CTGGTCGGCGATCTCGACCAGCGCGTACTGGATGTGCGCGCGACGGGGGTCGCGGTCGTAGGCGTAGCGCAGCAGCATCTGCATGAGGATCATCTCGAACCACAGCCCGATCCGGGCGACGCTGCAGAACTCGTGCACCGACAGCGTGATCCGCTGCTCCTCGGTCAGGCCGTCCCACAGCGGCGTGCCGTAGAGCGACACGCGCTCGGGGACGATGCCGTACCTGCCCTCGACCAGGGGGGCGTCCCAGTCGATGTCGATCGCCGGGTCGTAGGAGGTCGTGACCGAGCTCTTGAGCAGCCGTCGGGCGGTGTCCTCCCGGTCGGCGAGGGGGGTCTTGCTGCCGGTGCGTGCGGGAGCGCTCATCGTGCGCCGCTTCCTGCTGGGAGGGGCCGGTGGTGGCGGGTTCCACACCCGGAACCCTTGCTGTTACCGGCGGTAACGGTTACCACTGGTAACGTGCCCCAGGACACCAGGGATGTCAAGCCGGACGCGCGCAGCCGCCGACGGGAGGAACGGCGGACCGAGATGGTCTCGGCCGCCGTCGAGGCGATCCGCGAGCACGGCCCGGGGGTCGCGGTCGCCCAGATCGCGGCCGCGGCCGGCATCACCAAACCGGTGCTCTACCGGCACTTCGCCGACCGCGCCGACCTGCAGCGCGCCGTCAGCGAGCACGCCGCGGACATGCTGATGCAGCGGATCTACCCGGTGCTGGCGATCGACGCCGAGCCGATCGAGCACGTCGCCGCCGTCGTCGACGCCTACCTCGGGATGA
>NZ_RBLT01000019.1:0-76390 GCF_003989315.1 Microbacterium sp. HSID17254 | reverse complement strand
GGCGACCCCAGAGGTCTACCCCCCATCCTACCCTCTTTCCCGACGCGGCGCTCTTCCGATCTCAGCAGTCCGCCCAGGAGCAGCGCCATCGTCGGGACATCGCCGCCGGTCGCGGCGAGGTCGCCGCGGTCGCCGCGCGACGCGCCGCCGACGGGAGAGGCAGCGGCGTCATCGTCACCCCCGGAGTCCGGGTCCTCCGGCGTGCCGGGGTCGGTGGGATCCGTCGGAGTTCCCGGATCGGTGGGATCCACCGGCTCGTCCACCGCGACAGCCATCGGCGCGCTCTCGACGGCGGCCGCGTCCAGCGCGGTCACCACCCAGGTCTCCGTCGCGGCGCGCGCGGCGGCCGGGGCCTCGTCGGCGGGGAGGGGGAAGCGGAACGACGCCGCACCGCCTGCCCAGACCGTGTCGACCAGCGCGCCCGGGGTGGTGACGATCTGCGCCGGATCGCCGGTACCGCGATAGATCGCATACTGGCGGGCCTCCCGCGCGTCGCCGGCCTGCCAGCGGAGCTCGCCGTCGACGACCTCGGGGGCCACCGGGGCGGCCACCTGTCCGTCCGAGAGCCAGGGCTTGGCCGGAACGAGCGTGGGGTGGGCGAAGGCCTCGCCCTCGAGGAGCTCGATCGCGGTGTTCTTCGCCTCGTGCTTGAGCTGCTGATCCGCGGGCAGAGCGGCCAGGTCGCTCGGCTTCATGTCGTTGTAGCTGAACAGGACGCTGCCCTCGATGCCGTCGAGCTTCTGGTTGTACCGGATCTGATTCGGCACCTCTTCCGGATTCATCCAGGCCTGCTCCCAGCCGCCGTTGTTGACGTGCTTGTAGAGCGCATGCCCCACGTAGACCTGGGTGCGGCTGCCGGCGGCCACGTCGCTCCACCACTGCGCCAGCTCCCCGTACGGGGCGGCCGCCTGATCGAAGCTCCAGTAGATCTGCGGCACGATGTAGTCGATCAGCTCGTCCTGCACCCACCCGCGGGTGTCGGCGAAGACCGCCTGACTGTACGTCTGCGACGAGCTCGTCGGCGTGTGGGATCCGGCCGGGTCGAGCGCCTCGTGCTCCCAGATCCCGAACGGGCTGATACCGAGCTGCACGGCGGTGCCGCGGGCCGCGTTGCCGGCGTCGATCGCGTCGCCGACGAGGGTGATCAGACCCGTGATGTTGTCGCGCCGCCACGCCTCGATGCCGGCGACGGTGTCGGGATAGCCCGCCGTGAGGCCGAACTCCTCGAACGTCGCCCGGTCCTCGCCCTGCGCGCCGAAGAACACGTTCTGACCGTCGACGGTGATCCGGTACGGGTAGAAGTAGTCGTCGAAGTGGATGGCGTCGACGTCGTAGTTCTCCGTGATCTCGGCGACGGTGGCCGCGACGTACGCGGGGACCTCGGGCTGGCCGGGGTCGAGGAACAGCTTCTCCTCGAAAGACAGGACCCAGTCGGGGTGCTGCACGGCGAAGTTGTCGTCGGCGAGGATGCCGGCGTCGTTCAGTGCCGCGATGTACTGCGGGATGGAGAGTGCCTTCACCTGGTCCGCGGTGAGGCCGAGGGCGGTGAGGATCCCCGGCGAGGTCATCTTCGCGTTGGTCACGCGATAGGGGTTCAGCCACGCGTGGAACTCCATGCCGCGGGCGTGGGTGGCCTCGACCATGCGCTGCAGCGGGTCATAGCCGGGATCGGCGCCCTGGGTGCCGGTGAGGAACTCGGACCACGGGTTGAGTGCCGACGGGTAGTAGGCGTCCAGCAGCGGACGCACCTGGAAGATCACGGCGTTCATGTTCCAGGAGGCGAAGTCGTCGAGCACCGTCGCGTAGCGGGCGTCGAAGTCCGCCGCGTCGGCGGGTTTGCCGAAGTTCAGGTTGCCGATCGTCCCGACCCAGGCGCTGGAGAAGCGGCGGTTCTCCGGCGTCAGCGTCGTGGGGATGGCGACCTGCTCGCCGGATCCCGGATAGGTGTACACGGGCTCCGTGCCGTAGCCGTAGGTGCCGGAGGCGTCCTTGACGTACCGGGTCAGCGGCTCCTCGTCGGGGGCCGCTCCGGCGGTCGTGGGGAGCGCCAGCAGGAGCAGGGCGGCCGCGGCGGTGGCGGCGATGCGTCTCTTCATCGAGTCCTCGTTCGATCTGGAAAAGAATTTCCACTGAAAGGGGTTGAACTGAAACTCTATGCCGATGTGGCTCTCGGCAGAAGACCGGGAGGAATTTTCGCCCCGATGTCGATCTCCGCCGTTCCCGTTCGACGTCTGTGATGAGAGGGTCGAGGAACGGCCCTTCGGAACAAGGAGAACATCATGAAGTTCATGCTCATCATGCGCGCGACCGACGACGCGGTGGCGGCCTATCAGGAGATGCCCTTCGAGCAGGTCATCGAAGCGATGGGCCGCTACAACGAGTCGATGATGAAGGCGGGCGTCCTCGTCGCCGGAGAGGGCCTGACCGACGCGGCGGAGGGCTTCGTCGTCGACTTCAGCGCCGAGAAGCCGCTCATCACGGACGGCCCCTACGGGGAGACGAAGGAGCTCTTCAACGGCTTCTGGATCATCGAGGTCTCCTCGCGCGAGGAGGCCGCGGAATGGGCGAGCCGGGCGCCGCTCGGACCGGGATCGTTCCTCGAGGTGCGCCGGGTGACCGGCCCGGAGGACTTCCCCGCCGACAACGAGTGGATCGAGAAGGAGGCGGGCTGGCGGGAGGAGCAGGCCCGCCGCGCCGAGCAGGCGTGACCCCCGTCCGCTGATGGACGGCTCCCCGGACCCCGCGACGACCTCGGCCGCCTCTGCGCAGGAGGCGGCCGAGCGCGCGGTCGCGGCCGTGTGGCGCATCGAGTCCGCGCGCATCGTCGGCGCACTGACGCGGATGGTCGGCGACTTCGGCCTGGCAGAAGATCTCGCGCAGGAGGCCCTGGTCGCCGCGCTGCGGCAATGGCCCGCCGAGGGCGTGCCGCAGAATCCCGCCGCGTGGCTGACGGCCGTGGCGAAGCGGAAGGCGGTGGACGGATGGCGCCGCCGCGAGCGGCTGGACGACCGTCTGGCGCTGATCGCGCACGACCTGGAACAGGAGCAGGCGCAGGGGCACGAGCTGCCGTGGGACCCGGATGCCGTGGACGACGATGTGCTGCGCCTCCTCTTCATCGCGTGCCACCCGGTCCTCTCCCGGGAGGCGCAGGTCGCGCTCACGCTCCGGGTCGTGGACGGTCTGACGAGTGAGGAGATCGCCCGCGCCTTCCTCATCCCCACGGCGACCGTGCAGCAGCGGATCGTGCGCGCGAAGAAGACGCTGGCGGCCGCGCACGCGCCGTTCGAGGTGCCCCCGCGGGAGGAGCATGCGGCGCGGCTCGGCGCGGTCCTCGGGGTGCTCTATCTCATCTTCAACGAAGCGCACGCGGCCAGCAGCGGTCCGGAGTGGATGCGGCCGGAGCTGAGCGACGAGGCCATCCGGCTCGCCAGGGTGCTCGCCGCGCTGCAGCCCCGGGAACCGGAGGTGCACGGCCTGCTCGCGCTCCTGGAGCTCACGGCCGCACGCTTCCCGGCGCGGACCGACCGGAACGGCGACCCGGTGCTGCTCGCCGATCAGGACCGTCGGCGGTGGGACCGCAGTCGCATCGCGCGGGGGAGAGCAGCCCTGGCGCGGGCGGACGCACTCGGCCGCGGACGCGGGCCGTACAGTCTGCAGGCCGCCATCGCCGAACGCCATGCCGTCGCGCCGTCCGTGGAGGAGACCGATTGGGACCGCATCGTCGTCCTCTACGAGGCGCTGGGCCGGCTCACCCCGTCCCCGGTGGTGGAGCTCAATCGCGCGGCCGCCGTCGCCATGGCCACCGGGCCCACCTCCGCCCTGCGGCTGCTCGACGACCTGGCCGAGTCTGGCGCGCTGCGCGGGTACCACCTGCTCCCCGCGACCCGGGGCGAGCTGCTGCGCCGACTCGGGCGGGAGAGCGAGGCGCGCAGCGAGTTCGCGACCGCCGCGGCGCTGGCGGGCAACGACCGCGAGCGCGATCTCCTGGAGCGCAAGGCGCACGGTGCCGGGAGCTGATCGTCCGCGGCACGAAAAGACCCGCCCCTCACGGATGCTCTCGCAGCCGTGAGGGACGGGCGTGGGTGACGCGGAGCGCGTCGAGTGGGGTCTGCGTCAGTCGTTGACCCGCTGGCCGCGGCCGGCGATGAGACCGTAGATCAGCAGCACGATGATCGAACCGCCGATGGCGAGGAGCCAGGTGCCGAGGTCCCAGAACTCGGTGAGCGGACGGTTGAGGATCAGGCTGCCGAGCCAGCCGCCGAGCAGGGCGCCGACGACGCCGAGCAGCAGGGTGATGAACCATCCGCCGCCCTGCTTGCCGGGCAGGATCAGCTTGGCGATAGCTCCGGCGATGAGGCCGAGAAGAAGAAAGCCGAGAAAACTCATGGTCAGCTCCTTGGGTCAGGAGCCCCGGGGTGCCGGGGCCTCGTGACACCTACTGTGCCCGGCTCCGGATTCGCGTGCCAACCCCTTGCGCGCGGCCTCCCGGATATGGCAAGAGGCCCGCCTCCCCAGGGAGACGGGCCTCTCGTCGCGACGGTCGCGTCAGTTGTTGCCGCGGGCGATCGCGATGATCCGGAGGATCTCGACGTACAGCCAGACGACGGTGACCATGATGCCGAAGCCGCCGAGCCAGCCGTACTTGCGGGGAGCGCCGTTGCGCACGCCCTGCTGGATCTGGTCGAAGTCGAGCACCAGCGAGTACGCCGCCATGATCACGACGAGGACGCCGATGATGAGGCCGAGCGGGATGCCCATGATCTCCTGGCTGAACAGCCCGAAGGCGTTGGTGTTGACACCCGTCCACATGAGGACGAGGTTCAGGAGCGAGAAGACCAGGTAGCCGATCATCGCGATCATGAAGATCTTGGTCGCCTTCTTCGAGGCGCGGATCTTGCCGCTCGCGAAGAGGGCGAGGGTCACGCCGACGACCGAGACGGTGGCGAGCGTCGCCTGGAAGACGATGCCGGGCCAACGGACCTCGAAGAACGCCGAGATGCCGCCGATGAAGAGACCCTCGAAGGCCGCGTAGGCGAAGATCAGCGCGGGGCGGACCTTCTTGCGCGAGGTGAAGGTGATGACCATCGCCAGCACGAAGCCGCCGAGCGCCCCGAGAGCCCAGGGCAGCACGTTGACGGCGGCGGGGTTGTACGGGTCGTAGCGCGGCACGTCGAGGCCGCCGAGCGTCAGCACCCAGCCGACGACGGCGGTGACGAGGAGGATGCCGAAGAGGCCGGCGGTCTTCCACACGGTGTCCTCGACGGACATCCGGTCGGTCTCGAGGGCGCCTGCGGCGGGAGCGGCGTACATGCCCTCGAGCTGCGCGTTGGCGGCGGCATCCATCGCGCCGTGCTGGAGCGACGCGGCCTGCGCGCCCTGAGCGCCCTGGGGCGCACCCGGGTAGGTCGCGACGTTGCGCGGGTCCTGCTGCTGGAAAGCAGGATTGTTGAAAGCGAAGTTGCTCATCAGGTGGGCCTCACTCCAAAAGGGGGGTCGTAGGTCGCTTTCCTCCACGATACCCGTGAGGCGACACTCCCGGGGTGCCTTACGCTGTGAGCGTGCCCAGCAAATCTCCGCTCGTCATTGGGCATCGCGGTGCCCCGGGTCACCGACCGGAGCACACCCGTTCGTCTTACGAGCTCGCTCTCGCGATGGGGGTCGACGCGGTCGAGCCGGACGTGGTCGCCACCCAGGACGGTGTCCTGGTCGTGCGGCACGAGAACGAGATCTCCGGCACCACGGACGTCGCCGATCACCCGGAGTTCGCGGATCGCCGCACGACGAGGCGCGTGGACGGTGCCGCACTGACCGGCTGGTTCACGGAGGACTTCACCTGGGCGGAGCTGTCCACGCTGCGCTGCCGGGAACGGCTGCCGAAGCTCCGGGCGTCCAGCGCCTCCTTCGACGGCACGGAACCCATCCTGCGCCTGCGCGACGTCCTCGACCTCGTGCGGGCGGCCGCGCAGGAGCAGAGTCGGCCGATCGGCGTCGTGCTCGAGGTGAAGCACGCCACGCATTTCGCGAGCATCGGACTCGACCTCGCGCCCCTCATCGCGCGGGAGCTGCGCGACGCCGGATGGGCGGCGGGGGAGCTGCCGCTGATCGTGGAGAGCTTCGAGTCGACCGTGCTCGGGCAGCTCCGCGCCGCGGGCGTCGACGCGAGCTTCGTCTACCTCATCGAGGCGGCGGGACAGCCGTACGACCTGCTCGTCGCCGAGGGATCGAAGGCCTTGAGCTACCCGGAGACCGTGACCCCCGGGAATCTGGATCGCCTGGTCGGTCAGGTCGACGGGATCAGCGTCGACAAGAAGATGCTCCTGGCGCAGGGTACGACGCTGGTCGCCGATGCCCATGCCCGCGGCCTGACCGTCTTCACCTGGACCTGCCGTCCGGAGAACTCCTTCCTCGCGGCGCCCTACCGCGGTCCGGGAGGCAAGAGCGCTTTCGGGCAATACGAGGCCGAGTGGGGCGTGATCGCCCGGCAGGGCGTGGACGGCGTCTTCGTCGACCACCCCGATCTCGGCGTGGTGTTCTTCCGCAGTTGACCCGTCGCGGTCAGAGCGTGCGGTCGAACGCGCCCTGACGGGTGGAGACGATCTCCTTGCCGAGCGGCATGAGCGACACCGGGACCATCTTGAAGTCGGCGATGCCCATCGGGATGCCGATGATGGTGATGCACAGTGCCAGTCCCGACACGATGTGGCCGAGCGCGAGCCACCACCCCGCGAGGATGACCCAGAGCACGTTCCCGAGGAACGAGCCGACGCCGGCCGTCGGCTTGCTGACGACCTCGCGGCCGAACGGCCAGATGGCGTAGGCGGCGATGCGGAAGGACGCGATGGCCCACGGGATCGTGATGATCGGGATGCACAGCAGCAGGCCGGCCAGCACGTAGCCGAGGAAGAGCGCCCAGCCCGCGAGGATGACCCAGATGATGTTGAGGATCGTGCGCATACAGCGATTGTGTCACCCGCGGGGCGGCGCGGCTGGGCATCAGCCCGGAGGTCCCCGGCGCTCGCGCCCGGCGATGCCAGACTGACCGCATGACCGGAATAGTGGTGGACGACGTCAGCAGGGCGTTCGGGGACGTGCAGGCCGTGCGAGGGGCCACGCTGCGCGCAGAGGCGGGAAGGGTGACGGGCCTGGTGGGCCCGAACGGCGCGGGCAAGACGACGCTGCTCCTGATGCTCGCCTCGTTGCTCGCCCCCGACAGCGGCTCGATCCGCATCGGCGGCATCGACCCCGAAGCCGATCCGCTCGCGGCGCGTCGCGTGCTGGGGTGGATGCCGGACGCCCTCGGCGCCTGGCCCTCGCTCACGGCCCGCGAGACCATCGTGACCACGGCCCGCCTCTACGGGATCGACCGCGCGGACGCGGAGCGGCGGGCGCAGCACCTCCTCGGTCTCGTCGGCCTGGGAGAACTCGCGGACTCCGCCGCGAAGGTGCTCTCCCGCGGGCAGAAGCAGAAGCTCGGCCTCGCCCGCGCTCTCGTTCACGACCCGCAGGTGCTGCTTCTCGACGAGCCGGCGTCGGGCCTCGATCCCGAGGCCCGCGTGCAGCTGCGGGTGCTGCTGCGCCGCTTCGCGGCCGAAGGGCGCACGGTCCTCATCTCCAGCCACGTGCTGTCCGAGCTGGAAGAGGTCGTCGACGATGCCGTCTTCCTCGTCGGCGGGGCCGTGGTGGATGCCGCTCCGGCGCAGAGCACGGTCCGCGCCTGGCGGGTGCGGCTCGCCGGTGCCACCGCGGAGCGCCTGAACGCGGACACGTGGCAGGTCGCGTCGACTCTCGGACTGGCACCTGAGTCCCTCGCCGTGGACCGCGGCGCCATCCTCGTCGGCTTCCCCGGGGAGGACGCCGCCGCCCGGTCGCTGCGTCTCCTCGTGGAGGCGGGGCTGCCGGTCGCGGAGTTCGCACCCGCGCAGAGCGATCTGGAGCACACGTTCCTCGCGCTCCGGCACCCGCAGCCGCTCGCGGCGACGACCCCGCCGCCCCCGCCGCCTGCGGCACCCCACGGAACGGAGGCGGGAGCATGAGCCTGGCGAACATCGGCGTCATCGCGCGCCTGGAATTGACCCAGCGGCTGCGGAGCATCGGCTGGTACGTGCTCCTCGGCGTCTTCGCGCTGGTGCTCCTCGGCGTCACCGGCCTGTCGTTCGCCGTGTACTCCTGGGGGGAGGACGTCGGGGCGGGCGTGTCGTCCATCGTCGTCAACGTGGTCCTGCTGCTCGTCGTGCTCGTCTCGCCGACGCTCAGCGGCAACGCCATCAACGGCGACCGGGAGGCGGCCACGCTCGCGCCGATCCAGGTCACCGCGGCATCGACCGGCGACATCATGCTGGGCAAGCTGCTCGCGGCGATCGCGACGGGCGGCGCGTTCCTCCTGGTGGCGGTTCCCTTCCTCGCGGCGTCGCTGCTGGCGGGCGGGACCGATCCGATCGTGCTGTTCGTGGCGCTGCTCATCCTCGCCGTCGAGATCGTCATCGTCGCCGCGATCGGCGTCGGCCTGAGCGGCCTCATCGCCCGCCCGCTGTTTTCCGTCGCGTCCACCTACCTCGTGGTCTCCGCACTCGTCATCGGCACGATCATCGTCTTCGCGCTCGGCGGCCTGGCCGTGCGCAGCGAGGCGACGAGCTACAGCCGCCCCTACGACAACAACGGCAACGTGGACTGCGAGAGCTGGGAGAGCTACACGTACGAGGCGCCGCGGTTCGACCTCGTGTGGTGGGCGCTCGCCGCCAACCCGTTCGTCGTGCTCGCCGACGCGACCCCTACCGAGTTCAGCAAGGACGGCTATCCGGTCGATCTCTACGGGCAGATCAAGTGGGGCGTCCGCAGCGCGCAGCTCTCGCCGCTGGAGCAGCGCTGGGACGACTGCGATCCGGAGAGCGGCTCTCAGACCGCCGAGGAGGTGATCGACGAGACCGTGCCGAGCTGGTTCGTCGGGCTCGGCGTGCAGGTCGTGCTCGCCGGGGCGCTGTTCGCGGGAGCATGGGCCCGCACCCGGACGCCCGCGCGGCGGCTGCCGCCCGGCACGCGGATCGCCTGAGCGGAAGAGGGGGGATGCGCATCATGCGTCGAGCCGGCAGACATGTCACGCGGACCGACCGCCGCGACGGAAGGGCCGCATGAGCATCGCATTCCTCCTCACGACCCTGGTGGTCGTCGCCACCCCGGGAACCGGGGCGGTGTACTCGGTGGCGATCGGGATCTCCCAGGGGGCGAGGGCCGGCGTCGTCGCCGCCCTCGGCTGCACGCTGGGGGTCGTCCCGCACATGATCGCCGCGATCACCGGTCTGGCCGCGATCCTGCACGCCTCCGCCGTCGCGTTCGAGGTCATCAAGTGGTTCGGTGTCGCCTACCTGCTGTACCTCGCATGGCGGACGTTGCGGGACACTGCGCTGATGCCGGCGGAGGGGGACGCCGTGCCCGTGTCGTCGTGGCGGATCATCCGCACCGCGGTCCTCCTCAACCTCCTGAACCCGAAGCTGACCATCTTCTTCTTCGCCTTCCTGCCGCAGTTCGTCGCCGCCGGAGGCACCGGAGCCACGGCGCAGATGATCGTGTTGAGCCTGGTCTTCATGGCGGTCACCTTCGTCGTGTTCGCCGCGTACGGGATCTTCGCGGCGACCATGCGCACGCGCGTCCTCACCCGGCCGAAGGTGATGGCGTGGCTGCGGCGCTCCTTCGCGGCGACCTATGTGCTGCTGGCGGGGCGTCTGGCGCTCGAGCCCCGTTAGGCCGGGACCTCGATGTCGGTGCCGCCGCCTAGACTCGAGAGGTCATGACCGAAGCCCCTCTCATCGTCCCCGGATCCGTCGGCCCGCAGTCCTCCGGCGCCCCCGCGCAGGACGACCTCCTCGCCGGCCTCAACCCCCAGCAGCTCGAGGCCGTCACGTATCGCGGCCCCGCGCTGCTCATCGTCGCCGGTGCCGGCTCGGGCAAGACGAGCGTGCTCACGCGCCGCATCGCCTCGCTCCTGCGCAGCCGCGAGGCGTGGCCGAGCCAGATCCTCGCCATCACCTTCACCAACAAGGCCGCCGGCGAGATGCGCGAGCGCGTCGAGGGGCTCATCGGCGACGCCGCGCGCGGCATGTGGATCTCCACGTTCCACTCCGCGTGCGTGCGCATCCTCCGCCGCGAGGCGCAGCAGTTCGGGTTCACCAAGAACTTCACCATCTACGACTCCGGAGACTCCCGCGCCCTCCTCAAGCGGCTGGTCAAGGAGCACGAGGCCGACGCCTACGGGCTCACCCCGGCGGCGGTCCAGGGGCGCATCTCCAAGCTCAAGAACGAGCTCTCCGATGCCGAGTCCTACGCGCGACAGGCCAACATGAGCGACCCGGCCGAGCGCGTCTTCGTCGAGGTCTTCGCCGACTACCAGCGCCAGCTCCAGAAGGCCAACGCCTTCGACTTCGACGACCTCATCGGGCAGACGGTCTACCTGTTCCGGGCGTTCCCCCAGGTCGCCGACACCTACCGCCGCCGCTTCCGGCACATCCTCGTCGACGAGTACCAGGACACCAACCACGCGCAGTACGCGCTCATCCACGAGCTCACCCGTCCGGTGTCCGGCGTCGGCGCGACGCCGGAGCCGTATGCCGCCAACGGCATGATGATCTTCGAGCCCGATCCCGAGCCTGCGCCGGGAGCCGGTGAGGCCGGGGCGTCGCTGACGGTGGTCGGCGACTCGGATCAGTCGATCTACGCCTTCCGCGGCGCGGACATCCGCAACATCAGCGAGTTCGAGCGCGACTTCCCGGGGGCGAAGGTCGTGCTCCTCGAGCAGAACTACCGCTCGACGCAGAACATCCTCTCCGCGGCGAACGCCGTCATCGGCAACAACTTCGACCGCAAGGACAAGAAGCTCTGGAGCGACCGCGGCGAGGGCGACAAGATCATCGGCTTCACCGGCTACTCGCAGCACGACGAGGCCCAGTTCGTCGCCGACGAGATCGAGGCCCTGCACCGCAAGGGCATGCCGTACTCGGAGATGGCCGTCTTCTACCGCACGAACTCGCAATCCCGCGCGCTGGAGGAGATCTTCATCCGCTCGGCCGTGCCTTACAAGATCATGGGCGGCACGAAGTTCTACGAGCGCGCCGAGATCAAGGACGCGCTGGCCTATCTCGTGGCGGTCGCCAACCCCGCCGACGAGATGGCGGTGCGCCGTATCCTCAACAAGCCGCGGCGCGGCATCGGCGACGTCACCGAGACCGCCATCGCCCGCTTCGCCGAGGAGCACGGCATCTCCTTCCGCGATGCCCTGTCGCTGCCGGGCCAGCTCGGCGTGGGACCGAAGATCCAGGCCGCCATCGCCCAGCTCGACGCCGTGCTCGCCGAGGCGACGGCGATCATGCTGCCGCCGACGGGGGAGGTGCCGCCGCCCACCTCCGTGGCGGACGGGCTCAGCCTGCTGCTCTCCAAGAGCGGCTACCTCGACGCGCTGCGCGCCAGCCGCGATCCGCAGGACGAGGCCCGCGTGGAGAACCTCGACGAGTTCGTGGCGGTGACCCGCGACTTCGCGCGCAACAACCCCGAGGGCACCATCACCGACTTCCTCACCGAGGTCGCGCTGGTCTCCGACGCGGACGACCTCGACGACGAGTCCGGATCGGTCTCGCTCATGACCATGCACACCGCCAAGGGCCTGGAGTACGACGCGGTCTTCGTCACCGGTGTGGAGGAAGACCTCATCCCGCACCGCATCTCGGCGGGAGAGCCCGGCGGCCCGCAGGAGGAGCGGCGCCTGTTCTACGTGGGCATCACCCGCGCCCGCAAGCGCCTGCACCTGTCCCTGGCGATGACCCGCGCGCAGTTCGGCGAGGTGACGGTCGCCATGCCCAGCCGGTTCCTGCAGGAGATCCCGGCCTCCCTCATCGACTGGAGGCAGTCCCCGGGCGACGTGAACTCCCGCGGGGGCATGCAGTCGCGTGCGCTGAACGCCCGTCGCTCTGGAGGGTCCGGCGACCGCTTCGGCGTGAAGGCCCTGCCCCGCGAGTCCCTCAAGCCGCTCTCCACGGCGATGGACAAGATCCCCAACCGCGTCACCGCCAAGATGCGCGACAACGGCGACCTCGAGCTCGCTGCCGGTGACCGCATCCGGCACGACGACTTCGGCGAGGGGAGGGTCGACGCCGTCACGGGCGAAGGCGCCAAGCGCATCGCCCATGTCCGGTTCGACACGGCAGGGCAGAAGAAGCTGCTCATCAAGGTCGCCCCGATCGAGAAGCTCTGACGTCGCGGCGGAGAGGGCGGGGAGACACGGTTAGGCTGGCTCCCATGGCACTCTTCTCCCGCCGCAAGAAGTCCGGCGACGACGCCGTCGCTCCCGCCCCCTCCGCCGCTCCGGCCACCGAGAGCGAGGAGGACGCGAGCACGGCGACCGAGGAGTCGGAGGCGTCGACGGCCGAGGCCTCGCCCACCGTCGGCATCTCGGTGCAGGCGTTCCGCGGTGTCGGCGCCGAAGCCGGGCCCGAGGTCGCGCTTCCGGATCCGGAGGCCGCGGCGGCAGCCGCGGCGCCCGCTGCCGCGCCGACGCCGCCGAGCTCCACCGCGGAGCCCGCGGCGCCGGCGGCCGAGCGGAAGCTCCCGCTCGCTCCCGCGCTCCCGCCGGAGCAGACCGAGACCGTGGCCGGCATGAAGGACAACGTCCTCCTGCGCGAGTCCCTGGCGCAGATCGAGGCGGGGGCCTCGAACGAGCAGCTCCTCGGGGTGCTCCGCCAGGCTCTCCAGGGGCACCTCTACATCCGCGTGAACGGCGATGCCCGCGCGCAGATCAGCGAGGGCAAGCCGCTCGCCGTCGCCGTGGTCCGCGATGGGGAGCGTCAGTTCATGCTGGCGTTCAGCTCGGCGGCCGCCGTCCGGGATTCCGTGCAGCTCGAAGCCGATCCGTCCGCGACCTCCGCTGTCGCCCAGCCGACGACCTCGGTCATGCAGCAGGTCGTCTCCGGTGACTTCGCGGGTCTCATCATCGACAACGCGTCCGCGCCGCATCGTGTGGTGTTCCCCACCGAGCTCCTGCAGAAGACGCTCGAGCAGGCCGACGTCGACATGACCGTGAAGTCCCTGCTCGCGGCGCCGCGGGAGCAGGACTCGCCCGCCAAGGTGGGCGAGGCTCTCGCCACGACCCGCATGTGGGTGGCGGTGAACGACGGATCCGGCACCGGGCAGGTCGGCATCGCCGAGGCGCAGACCGCCGACGGCCGCCGCTTCCTCCAGCTCTTCTCGCACCCGCTGGAGGTCATCGCGCTCGGCCGGGGCGATCGCCCGCTGCCGTTCGAGCCGGACCAGCTCGCGAAGGTGCTGTCGAGCCACTCCGAGATGGCCGGCGTCATCATCGACTCCGCAGGGCCCTCCATGGTGGTGGAGCGTGACGCCCTCGCGCCGGTGCTCGTGCGCGCGGTGCGGATCGAGGATTGACGGCGCGCGCGCCCGGAGTCGCCGGGGGTTCCGCGGGTCGTGACCGCCCCCTAGGGTCGGAGCATGGCCTCTGAACGCGTGACCCTGACCGTCGCCGACACCGATGGAGAGCGTGAGGTCGCGCTCTCCAGCCCGAACCGGGTCGTCTGGCCCGACCTCGGCATCACCAAGACCGAGCTCGCCGAGTACGTGCAGCTCGTGTCGGTGCCGTTCCTCGCGGCGAACGGCAACCGGCCGGTGTCGCTGGAGCGCTTCCGGGACGGCGTGGGGACCGCCGGAGGACCGCGGCCGGAGGGCTTCTTCTCGAAGAACCCGCCCAAGGGCACGCCGGACTTCGTCGACGCCGTCACGGTCACGTACAACAGCGGCCGCCGCCATCCTCAGATCGTCCTGAACCGCACCAGCG
Organism: Microbacterium sp. HSID17254; assembly: GCF_003989315.1. Lineage (NCBI taxonomy): Bacteria > Bacillati > Actinomycetota > Actinomycetes > Micrococcales > Microbacteriaceae > Microbacterium > Microbacterium sp. HSID17254. Next base: position 62,565 of record NZ_RBLT01000019.1, on the reverse strand, counting down.
CGATCGTGTGGGCGGTGCAGATGAACACCATCGTCTTCCATCCCTGGGCGTCGTTGGCGACCGATTCCGACAACCCCGTCGAGCTGCGGATCGACCTCGACCCGCAGCCGGGCACCGGCTTCGCCGAGGCCGTCCCCGCGGCCCACGCCCTGCGGGAGGTGCTGCGGGAGGCCGGCCTCGAGGCGTTCGCGAAGACGAGCGGCAACCGGGGCCTGCACGTCTTCGCCCCGATCGAGCCCACCCACGAGTTCCTCGACGTGCGGCATGCCGTGATCGCCGCCGGCCGGGAGCTCGAGCGCCGGATGCCGGACCGGGTCACGACGAACTGGTGGAAGGAGGAGCGCGGCGAGCGCCTCTTCGTCGACTTCAATCAGGCCAACCGCGACCGCACGATGGCCGGCGCGTACAGTCCGCGTGCTCTTCCCGGTGCGACCGTCGCGACGCCCGTGCACTGGGAGGAGCTCGACGATCTCGACCCGCGCGCCTTCACCGTGCGGAGCATCCCGCAGCGGCTCGAAGAGGTCGGCGACCCGTGGGCCGACATGCAGGCGAAGCCCGGGCGCATCGACACGCTCCTGGAGTGGTGGGAGCGCGACACGGCGAACGGCCTTGGCGAGCTGCCCTTCCCGCCGGAGTTCCCGAAGATGCCGGGCGAGCCGCCCCGCGTGCAGCCGAGCAAGAAGAACGCCGCGAACTGGGACGCCGACGGCAACCCGGTCGACGACTGAGCGGGCTCAGCTCAGGACGTCGGCGAGGTCGTAGCCTTCGACGGTGTCGAGCTGGTCGTACGTGCAGGAGCGGGCGTCGCGGTCCGGCCGCCATCGCTCGAACTGCACGGTGTGACGGAAGCGGGCGCCCTCGAGCTGGTCGTACCGCACCTCCAGCACCCGCTCGGGACGCAGCCGCACGAACGAGACGTCCTTCGACCCGCTGAACCGCGAGCGCTCGCCCTCGCCCGTCACCGCCGCGCCGTCCTCGTCGCGCTCGACCAACGGCGCGAGCTCCTCCACGAGCTGCTTCCGCTTCGCGTCGCTCCATGCCGCGACGCCGCCGACCTGACGCAGGGTCCCCTCGGCGTCGTAGAGCCCGACGAGCAGCGACCCGACCCCGGTGCCGGACTTGTGGATGCGATAGCCGAGGGCGACGACGTCGGCGGTCCGCGCGTGCTTGATCTTGAAGAGGGTGCGCTTCCCCGGTGCGTACGGCTGCGCCAGCGGCTTGGCCACGACGCCGTCGAGGCCCGCGCCCTCGAACTCCTGGAGCCAGCGGACGGCGGCGTCACGGTCGCGGGTGGTCCTGGTCAGGTGCAGCGGGTGCTCCACGGACTCCATGAGCGTCTCCAGCCGGGCCCGCCGCGTCTCGAACGACTGGTCGCGCAGGTCGTCCTCACCGGAGGCGAGCAGGTCGAACGCGATGAACAGGGCCGGGGTCTCGACGGCGAGCTTCGCGACCCGGGAGGCGGCCGGGTGGATGCGCTGGCTGAGGGCCTCCCAGTCCAGACGCTGCGCGCCGTGCGGACCCGTGGCCACGACGATCTCGCCGTCGAGGAGGCAGGGCACGGGCAGCAGCTCAGGGATCGCATCGACGAGCTCCGGGAAGTAGCGCGTGAGGGGCTTCGCGCCGCGGGACCCGATCTCGACCGTCTCGCCGTCCCAGGCGATGAGCCCCCGGAACCCGTCCCACTTCGGCTCGTAGAGCAGCCCACCCGGGGTCTTGTCGGGGTCGGGGACGGCCGCGACGGCCTTGGCGAGCATAGGGGCCGGGATCTCGTAGCGCATGCACCCATCCTGGACCGGGCGGCGAGCGGGGGAAAGGGCAGGGTCAGCCGAACAGGTCGTCGAGCTCCGCGGGCGTGCCGGCGTCGTGGAGCACGGTGTGTGCCGCGTGCCACCCGGCCATGCCGTTGACCGCGGGCCCGGGCGGCGTGGAGGCCGACGCGAGGTATACGCCCGGCATCGGCGTGCGCCACGGCGCGGGGGAGAGGACGGGGCGGCGCAGGGCCTGACGCATATCGAAGACGCCGCCGGAGATGTCGCCGCCGATCTCGGCCGGGTTGATCGCCTCGCGGGAGGACGCCGGCACCGCGTGGTGGGCGAGGATCCGGTCGCGGAAGCCCGGCGCGAACCGCTCGATCTGCGCGGTGATGAGCTCGGTCGGGTCGAGGTCGGAGCCGTTCGGCACATGGATGTACGCCCAGAGCACGGCCTTGCCGTCGGGTGCCCTGGTCGGGTCGAAGAGCGACGGCTGGACGGCCAGGACGTAGGGGCGCTCGGACACGCGACCGACGGCGACCGCGTTCTCGCTGTTCCACACCTCGTCCCTCGTCCCGGCCACGTGCACGGTGGGCGCGTTCCGCACGTGCTCGTTCGTCCACGGGATGGGGCCGTCGAGCGCGAAGTCGACCTTGGCCGCCGCGGCGCCGTAGCGGTACCCACGGAGCGCACGGGCATACGACGGCGGGATGTCCGGGTGGGTGAGGGCGATCCGGGGGGAGGTGTTGAGCAGGAGCACGTCGCCGCGGTCCGGGTCTCCCCAGTCCAGCGCGGCGAGGTCGGTGACCCGGGTGCCGGTCTCGATCGAGCCCCCGTGAGCCTCCAGGTCGGCGATGAGGGCGTCGGCGATCACCTGCGAGCCGCCGCGGGGGTACGGCCAGCCGCCGGCGTGGGCGAGTCCGGCCAGCAGGAGCCCGGCCGCAGCCCCCGCGAGCGTGGGCTGGGGGGAGTTCGCGTGCGCGACGACTCCCGCCATGAGCGCGGCCGCCTCCTCGGTGCGGAAGGCGGCGCGCGCCAGGGGAGTGCCCTGGTCGAGCATGCGGATCGCGTAGCGGACCGCGGTGACCGGGTCGTGCGGGAGGCGGAGGAGCTGGTTCCCGGTGAAGTCCGTGACGCCGTCGATGTGGGTGCTGAGGGGGCGGAGCCGGCGCCGCCACGCGTCGCCGTCGATGCCGAGCTCGGCCGCGGTGCGCTCGATGTCGCGCCAGGCGATGGCGGCACGGCCCCCGTCCAGCGGATGGGCGAACGAGATCTCGGGGCGGATCCACTCGATCCGCTCGTCGAGCCCGAACGCCTGGAAGAACGGCGAGGCCACGGCCGCAGGGTGGACGGCTGAGCAGACGTCATGACGGAAGCCCGGGAGGGTGGCCTCCTGGGTGCGCAGGCCGCCTCCGACCGTGTCCGCGGCCTCGAGCACGCGCACCTGGTAGCCGGCGCGGGCCAGGGAGACGGCGGCGGCGAGGCCGTTCGGTCCGGATCCGATGATCGTCGCGAGTGCCATGCGGCCAGTCTCGCACGCGAGTCCGCGGTCAGCGGAGGGGGTTGCGCCGTGCGATCCTGGAAGGGATGAATGAAGTCCAGGGCCCGACCCCCGCCGGCACCTCCCGTCCGTACCGCTCGCTTCCCGAGGCGCTCCGCGCCCACCGCATCGATCCGGTGAACCACGCGTTCATCACCGAGATCGTCGAGGCCGCGGGGGTGACCTCGCTGATCGACCGCGGTCGCTACATCGAGGCGATCCGCCGCGAGGGGGCGGCGCTGCACATCGGCCGCACCTACACCAACGGCTTCACCGAGGACGAGGTCGTGACCGTCGGTTCGACCCGCCTCCGCCTGCAGCCCAGCGAGGGACGCGCGCCCTACTTCTACGTGACGCACCCGAGCGAGTTCGCCCCGCAGACCCCGGTCAAGGCCAAGCGCTCCTCGACGCCGCGCACCCCCGCCGCTCCCCGCACGCCCGCCGCTCCGAAGCCCGTCGAGCGCGACTACGGCGTGTGCGACGTGTGCTTCATGGTGAAGACCCCCGCCGGCGGCTGCGGCTGCGACTGATGCCCGCCGCCTCCGCGTCGCGCCGCGGCGTCACCGTCCGCGAGGCGGCGTGGCCGGGTGACGCGGCCTTCGTCGGTGCCGCGGTGTCGACGTATCTCCGGCAGACCGAGCAGGAGAAGCACGACGTCCTGGGTGACCCCGCGGAATCCGAGGGCGAACTCCCCGAGCGGTACCGGCCGGAGGTCCGCGATCCGGCGACCGCGTACGCCGGCGGACGGGTGCTCGTGGCGGAGCTCGCCGGGGCTCCGGTCGGCGTGGTGATCGCGCTTGCGCATGCCGGGTACACCGAGATCAAGCGGCTCTGGGCAGATCCGGCGGTCCGCGGCCGCGGCGTCGGCTCGGCGCTGCTCGACGCCGTCCTGGTGGAGGCCGAGGGCGCGGTGCGGCTGTCGGTCTGGGACTGGCGCGACGCCGCGATCCGGCTCTACACATCCCGCGGCTTCCGTCCCGTCGACCCCTGGGACGACCGCGACCGCCTCCTCCGCTTCGAGTCGCGCACTTCGCTGCATCCGGCCGCCGAATCCAGCACAGTGCGCGATTCCAAGGGCTAGGCGAAGGCGCTCATCCCGGTGATGTCGCGGCCGAGCAGCAGCGCCTGCACGGATTCGGTGCCCTCGTAGGTGTGGATGGCCTCGATGTCGGCCAGGTGCTGCATGACGCCGTTCTCCAAAAGGATGCCGTTGCCGCCGAGGAGATCCCGCGCCGTCGCGGCGATCCGCCGGGCCGCCCGGGTGTTGTGGAACTTCGCGAGCGAGGCCTGCGTCGGCCGCAGCGCCCCCGCCTGCTCCAGATCGGCCATGCGGCGGCAGTAGAGCTGCATCGCCGTCAGATCCTCCAGCATGTGCGTGAGCCGCTCCTGCACCATCTGGAACTTCGCGAGCGGCTTGCCGAACTGCACACGCTCCTTCGCGTAGGCCAGCGCCGCCTCGTAACAGGCCGTCGCGTGACCCAGCGCCGACCACGCGACCCCGGACCGGGTGGCGTACAGCACGGTCGAGGCGTCCTTGAAGCTCTTCGTCCCCGGCAGCACCGCGTCCCGCGGCACCCGAACGTCGTCCAGGCGGATGTGGGCCTGATGGATCGCGCGGAGGGAGGCCTTCCCGCGGATCACGGTGCCGGTGTATCCGGGGGTGTCCTGCTCGACGAGGAAGCACCGCACCGCCCCGTGCTCGTCGGCGGACTCGTCGTCGACCCGCGCCCAGACGAACGTGATCCCGCCCGAGGCGCCGTTGCCGATCCACTTCTTGGCACCGCGGAGCACCCAGGAGTCCCCGTCGCGGCGGGCCACGGTCTCCAGCGAGACGGAGTCGGAGCCGTGGTCGGGCTCGGTCAGGGCGAAGGACCCGAGCACCGAGCCGTCGGCGAGTGCCGTGAGCCAGCGGTCCTGCTGGGCGGGCGAGCCGAACAGCGCGAGCGCCCGCAGCGCGAGCCCGCCCTGCACCGCGAGGATCGTGCCGAGGGAGCCGTCCCCGCGCGAGATCTCCATGTTGACCAGGCCCGCGGCGAGCGGGGAGAGCCGGGTCAGCGCGGGGTGGTCGACGCCGTCGACGACGAGGTCCATCTCGCCCATGCGGCGTGCGGCGTCGAGCGGGTACTCGGCGCGGTCCCACGCCTCGGCCATCTGCGGGGCGACCTCATCGACGTACGCCTTCGCGCGGTCCCAGGCCTCCCGGTCGGCGGCGGGGATGTCGGCGAAGACGGCGTAGTAGTCGCTGTCCTGCCGCCCGGTGACGTCGTAGGAAGAGACGCGCTCGCCGGGGAAGGGGGAGGCTTCAGTGCTCATGGGTGCTCCTTCGTGACACCAGGTATCGTACTCCTCGATACTCGGTACCACGACCGCCCCGGTCGACTCAGTCGAGCTCGGAGCGGAGCCTCCTGGTCACCTCGGCGATCGGCATCGAGCGGGGGAAGACCGCCACCACCACGTCGTCCGGAGCGCCCGCGTCGGCGGCCTCGCCCACGCCGTACCGCCGACGTGCATCCGCGAGCGCGGACTGGAGGGTGGACAGCGGCACCTTCTTCCGTCCGCGCAGGAGTTGCCGCAGCACGTGGTTGTGCACGGCCGTCACGAGCGCGGCGAAGCCCACCGCGTCCAGCGGATCCACCCCCGGCAGGGCGCTGCGCAGGTACTCATCGAACAGCCGCTCGTAGCGGAACACGGTGATGATCTCGCGTTCGCGGAGCACCGGCACCTCCCGCACGATCTGGTAGCGCCGTCGCGCGAGCTCCGGGTCGTTCGCGAAGTGCGTGAACACGGACTCCGATGCCGCGCAGACCGCGCCCCACGGATCGTCGTGCCCCTCGTCGAGGAACTCGCGGAGCTGCTCCAGCAGGACCTCGTGATCGGCGAAGACCACGTCCTCCTTGCCGCCGAACTGCCGGAAGAAGGTCGACCGGGAGACGCCGGCGGCCTTGGCGATCTGCTCCACGGACGTCTGGTCGAACCCCCGGGCGTTGAAGAGTTCGAGCGCGGCGGCGACGACGCCCCCGGTGCGCAGCTCTGCGGATTCGTGCATGGCGAAATCCTAGACCGCCGCGGCACCGGCGCCCGACGGCCCCGGCGAGAGCACGCCGCTGACGCGGTTCCAGAGCTGCACGCGATGGGCGAAGTCGGCCAGCGCCTCCTGCTCTGCGGCGAACACCCGCAGCGACCCCTCGATCGGCTGCGCGCGCTCGTCCTGGATCCAGGTCTGGTAGCACTCTCTGCCGTACGACACCACGACGGTGTTCGTCTTGCCCCGGGGGTCGTCGAAGAAGCAGAAGCCGACGGAGCCTCGCGCGCGGAGGTCGGCGAGGACGGTGTCGCGGTTCATGCGGATGCTCCGGGGACGGCCAGCTCCCGGACCAGGCCGAGACGCAGGTAGAACGTGAGGGGGAGGGGCAGCAGGAGCTGGGTCGCGCCGCCGGGGTCGCCGAAGGCCGGGGCCACCGTGCCGCGGAAGATCGGGGCGTCCCAGCGGTAGTAGCCGATGTCCACGAGGTCGTCCAGGTCCCGTCGGAGGACGGCGTCCTCCGAGCGCTCGTATGCTGCGCGGATGTGGACGCAATCGCCGACGACGAGGAATTGGTGGTACGCCGCGGGGTTCTCGACCCAGGGCAGGGAGCGCTCCGGATAGGCGGCCGGCCGTCCGTTCTCCACGAGGTAGACGTAGCGCGTGTTGAGCGGCCCGTACATGTCCCACACCTCCGCGCCGCGGGGGAGCGGCTCGCGATCGATCGCGACGCCGTCGGGTCCGATCCACAGCTCCGTCATTCCCGGCCCTCGATCCGTCGGACGGCGTGCGAGTCCGACGCCCGGTAGCGGCGCGCGATCCGCAGGAAGAAGTCCAACGCCTCCGACTCCGAGTCGAAGCGGACGGGATCGTGGAATCTGCCGCCACGCTCGTCCGTCTCCCACACGATCCACGCGTCGCCGTCGCGGTCGATCCACGCCGATGACTGTGGTCGACCGGTGGGGCCGAACCAGTTCGCGGTGGCGGTGAGCTTCTCATCGGCGATGATGCGCTGCACGTCGTCGGAGGTGAGCTCGGTCATGGAATCTCCTTCAATACGCCGAGTGTGATCAACTGTGCGGCCGTGAGGGGAAGCTGGACCTGCACCCCGCCACCCGTCGAGCCGAACCCGGGCGCGATGTCTCCTCGGTAGCCCTGCGAACCCAGATACTCGGGCTTGAGCCCGCCCGCCAGGAGTTCGTCCTTGACGTGTTGCGGAGCGCGGTCGTAGACGCTCCGAAGGTCGGACATGTCGCCGACCACTTCATAGCGGTGGTAGTGGGCCGGGTTCTCCACATACGGGAGGGACCGCTGATCGTAGGTGTACGGGCCGTTCTCGGGCACCGGGGACGTGTAGCGGCCCTCTGGAGGACCGTAGCGGTCGAGGACGTCTCCCACCTGTGGAGTGTGCGGCTGCCGGATCGGCTCGCCGCTCGCATCGAGCACGTACCCGTCGCCGGGAACCTGGCTCCAGTCGATGCTCCCGTCGGGCTGGAGCACGTCCGGTCCCTTGGGGATCTGGACGTCGGGCGGGAGCGTGCCGTTGTCCGCGAAGTCGTCAGCGTACTCCGGGTAGTTGCGGTCGAGGTATGTCTGGATCTGCTCGTCCGTGAGTGTGCTCTGGTCGCGCACGCTGGGGCCCGCGGGGCCGGAGCCGCCGGGTGACGAGCCGTCGGGGGACGAGCCGCCGGGCGAACTGCCGTCAGGACTGTGCGGAGCACCGGGGCCGGACGGGCCGTGCCCACCGCCCGGGCCGCGCGAGAAGAGGTCGCCGAGGCGCTGGAACAGCGACTTGAGCTCGTCGAGGTGCTTCGTGAGGGCCGTCACGGCGTCCACGAGCTTGAGCACGGTGCCGGAGATCCGGGCGGTCATGGCCGAGACGCGGCTCGTGGCCTGTGCGATGACGTACGGGGTGGCGGTGCCCAGGGACACGACGAGCGTGCTCGCATAGGAGATCAGGGAGCCGACCAGCTGCGACAGGGTGTCGCGGACCAGCTCGTGCACGATCTGCACCAGCATGGACGCGGTCTCCATGCCGGTCCTCATCCCGCCGGCCCAGGCAGCGGCCGCGGAGATGTGGGCGGCGACGTCGGACTGCAGCCGGAGGTAGGCCGCGATCGCCTCGCCCGACATCGAGCTGACGTCGGAGAGGCGTGCGTCGAGGGTCTCGCCCGCCTGCTGCAGCTGCTGCGCGATGTTGCCCCAGGTCGCCGCGAAACCGGCGACTTCGCCCGCATCGCCGGTCAGGTCGTTGAGCCAGCCCTTGAGCGGCTCGAGGTGGTCCATCAGCCACCCCAATCCCACGGCGATCAGCGAGCCGAGCGGATCCATGGCCGTGGCCACGGTGTTCGCGAGAGCGGAGAAGGACGCGAGTCCTCCGGAGACCCAGTCCCCGCTCTCGATCGCGTTCACGAGGTCGTAGCCGTCCTCGAGCAGACCGGCTCCGCTGAACGGTGTCGTCGGGTCGATCGGTCCCGCCACCAGCGGGTTCGGCGGGGTCATCGGCGAGCGCCCTCCACGGACGACAGCAGCCCGCGGATCGAATCGAGCTGACGCTGCTCTCCCTCATCGAAGTCGTCCGCCAGGCCGCGGAGCTGCTCCTCGGACTTCTCCAGCATCGTCGCGGCGGCGGTGATCGCCCCGGCGGCGATCGACGAGACGATCTGCGCCGGGGGGACGAGGAAGGCGCACATCACGCCGAAGGCGCCGCCGCCCACGTTCATCGAGCCGGCGGCGTTCTCGGCGAGCCGGACGTCCGCGGCGATCTGCGCGACGCGCTGGGCGTGCTGGCGGACGGTCTCGGTGTCGACGGCGATCAGCTCGGCCATCAGCGGTACTCGATCTGCGGTCGGCCGTCCTGACTCGGGTCGGGGAGCTCGGCGATCTCCTCACGCAGATGCGCGACCGCCGCGTCCTCCGCGCCGAAGGCCTCCGCCGCGATCTCGACCGCCCGCGCGCCCGCCGCCTTCTGCGCGGTGGCGGCGAGGGTGACGATGAGGGCGCCCAGGGCGGCGGGGGAGCGCTGCAGAGCGGCGTCCGTGAGCGCGACGTCGGCGAGGCGCCCGGAGGCGTCCACCGTCACGGTGACGTCGCGGCCCGGAGAGGCCGCCTGCTCGCGCACGCCCGCGATGTCGTCGCGCACCTGTGCGGCCTGCGCGGCGCGGCGCTCCGCGTCCTTCACCTGCTGCTCGATGCGCGCGCGTGTCGCCACCGGATCAGACCAGTCGAAGGTGTCCGTCATCTCGTCTCCCCTGCCTCGACGCTCAAGAATCGTACCGGAGGCGTCGGCGCGTCGGGGAGGGCGTCGGGGCGTCGGAGCGCTCAGCCTGCGGTAGTAGGCTGGGGGACTGGTCGATGTCTCGACATCGAGAGAATCACCAGACCAGACCGCAGCCCAGTGAAGGAAGCACAGTGGATCTGTACGAGTACCAGGCACGAGACGTTTTCGAGAAGTACGGAGTGCCGGTCCTCGCCGGCATCGTCGCGGACACCCCCGAGGAGGTGAAGGCGGCTGCCGAGAAGATCGGCGGTGTCGTGGTCGTCAAGGCCCAGGTCAAGACCGGAGGCCGCGGCAAGGCCGGCGGTGTCAAGGTCGCCAAGACCCCCGACGAGGCGTACGAGGCCGCGAAGGCCATCCTCGGGCTCGACATCAAGGGGCACGTCGTCAAGCGCGTCATGGTCGCGCAGGGCGCCCGCATCGCCGAGGAGTTCTACTTCTCCGTGCTGCTCGACCGTGCCAACCGCTCCTACCTCTCCCTCTGCTCCGTCGAGGGCGGCATGGAGATCGAGCAGCTCGCCGTCGAGAAGCCCGAGGCGCTCGCGCGCGTCGAGGTCAACCCGCTGACCGGCATCGACAAGGAGAAGGCGGTCGAGATCGCCCGCGCCGCGAACTTCCCGGAGGACCTCGTCGAGAAGGTTTCCGACGTGTTCGTGAAGCTCTACGACGTCTACAAGGGTGAGGACGCGACGCTCGTCGAGGTCAACCCGCTCGTCCGCACCGAAGACGGCGACATCATCGCGCTCGACGGCAAGGTCACGCTCGACGACAACGCCTCCGAGATCCGCCACCCCGAGCACGAGGCGCTCGAGGACAAGGACGCCGCCGACCCGCTCGAGGCCAAGGCCAAGGCGTCCGGCCTGAACTACGTCAAGCTCGACGGCGAGGTCGGCATCATCGGCAACGGCGCGGGCCTGGTCATGTCGACGCTCGACGTCGTCGCCTACGCCGGTGAGAACCACAACGGCGTCAAGCCCGCCAACTTCCTCGACATCGGCGGCGGCGCCTCGGCCGAGGTCATGGCCGCCGGCCTCGACGTCATCCTCGGTGACCCGCAGGTCAAGAGCGTGTTCGTCAACGTGTTCGGTGGCATCACGGCGTGCGACGCCGTCGCCAACGGCATCAAGGGCGCCCTCGAGACGCTGGGTGACACGGCTTCCAAGCCGCTCGTCGTCCGCCTCGACGGCAACCGCGTGGACGAAGGTCGTGCGATCCTCGCCGACTACGCGCACCCGCTCGTGACCCTGGCCGCCACGATGGACGAGGGCGCCGACAAGGCCGCCGAGCTCGCCAACGCCTGACGCTTCGACAGGATTTAAGGAACAGAACATGTCGATCTACCTCAACAAGGACTCCAAGGTCATCGTCCAGGGCATCACCGGCGGCGAGGGCACCAAGCACACCGCGCTGATGCTCAAGGCCGGCACCCAGGTCGTCGGCGGCGTCAACGCCCGCAAGGCCGGCACCACGGTCTCGCACACGGACAAGGACGGCAACGCCGTCGAGCTCCCCGTCTTCGGCTCGGTCGCCGAGGCCATGAAGGAGACCGGCGCCGACGTGTCGATCGCCTTCGTCCCCGGCGCCTTCACGAAGGACGCGATGATCGAGGCCATCGACGCCGAGATCCCGCTGCTCGTCGTCATCACCGAGGGCGTCCCCGTGGGCGACTCGGCCGAGGCTTGGGCCTACGCGCAGAGCAAGGGCAACAAGACCCGCATCATCGGGCCGAACTGCCCCGGCATCATCACCCCCGGTGAGGCGCTCGTCGGCATCACGCCCGCCAACATCACCGGCAAGGGCCCGATCGGTCTCGTGTCGAAGTCGGGCACCCTGACCTACCAGATGATGTTCGAGCTGCGCGACCTCGGCTTCTCGACCGCCATCGGCATCGGCGGCGACCCGGTCATCGGTACCACGCACATCGACGCGCTCGCTGCGTTCGAGGCCGACCCCGAGACCAAGGCCATCGTCATGATCGGCGAGATCGGCGGCGACGCCGAGGAGCGTGCGGCCGAGTACATCAAGGCGAACGTCACCAAGCCCGTCGTCGGCTACGTCGCGGGCTTCACGGCCCCCGAGGGCAAGACCATGGGTCACGCCGGTGCGATCGTCTCCGGCTCGGCCGGTACCGCGCAGGCGAAGAAGGAGGCCCTCGAGGCCGCCGGCGTCAAGGTCGGCAAGACGCCGTCCGAGACCGCCGCTCTCATGCGCGAGATCATCGAGTCGCTCTGATCTGAGCTACGCTTGACCTGAAGGCCCCGGGCTCCACCCCGGGGCCTTCGTCATACCCCCGGTTCCTGCCGGCCCCTCCCTCAAGTCGCGCAAATGGTCCCATTCCGCGGCCGAATGGGACCAATCACGCGATTCCGGCGAGCCGTCTGCCCCGGCCCACTCCTCCTGACGGTGGAGCTCCCACCTCCCTCAAGTCGCGCAAATGGCCCCATTCCGTGTCGGAATGGGGCCATTTGCGCGATTCGAAGCGGGGTTAGATCCCGACGCCGAAGAGGGCCTCGATGGGACCGCGGGCGAAGAAGATGAGGAAGCCGGCGCCGACCACCCACAGCAGCGGGCTGATGGTCTTGGCCTTGCCGGAGAAGGCGTGGATGAGCACCCAGCTCACGAAGCCCGCGCCGATGCCGTTGGCGATCGAGTACGTCAGCGGCATGACGGAGACCGTGAGGAACACCGGCAGCAGCACCCGGAAGTCGCCGAAGTCGATGTGCCGGATCTGGGCCATCATCATCGCACCGACGATGATCAGGGCCGCGGCGGCGATCTCGGTCGGGACGATCGAGGTCAGCGGGGTGAGGAACATCGCGATGAGGAACACGATGCCCGTCACGACGTTCGCCAGTCCCGTGCGGGCGCCCTCGCCGATGCCGGCGCCGGACTCGATGAAGACCGTGCTGGAGGACGACGAGGTCGCACCACCGGCGATCGCGCCGACGCCCTCGACCACCAGCGCCGACTTGATGCGCGGGAAGTCGCCGTTGTCGTCGGCGAGGTTCGCCTCCTTCGCCAGGCCCGTCATGGTGCCCATGGCGTCGAAGAAGTTCGTGAAGAGGAGCGTGAAGACGATCATCACGAGCGCGACGAGGCTGACCTTGCCGAGGTCGAACGAGAAGTCGACGGCGCCGATGAGGCTCAGGTCGGGGACGCTGACGGGGGAGCCGTTCAGTGCCGGGACGGTGAGACCCCAGCCGCCGGGGTTGACGACATTGCCCTCATCGTCGACGCCGCGGGCGCCGATGTGCCAGATCGCCTCGACGACGACCGCGAGCACGGTGCCGCCGATGAGGCCGATGAGCATGCCGCCCTTGATGCGGAGTGCGACGAGGATGCCGGTGAGCAGCAGCGTGATCACGAACAGCAGGCTCGGCACGGTGGCCACGGAGCCGTTGACGCCGAGGCCGACGGGCGGGGACGAGGCGCCGGTCGCGGTGACGAAGCCGGAGTTGACGAACCCGATGAACGCGATGAAGAGGCCGATGCCGACCGTGATCGCGATCTTCAGCTGGAACGGTACGGCGTCGAAGATCGCCTTCCGCAGCCCGGTGGCGGCGAGGAGCACGATCACGACGCCGTTGATCATCACGAGCGCCATCGCCTCGGGCCAGGTGACCTGGCCGACGACGGAGAACGCGACGAAGGCGTTGATGCCGAGACCGGCGGCGAAGCCGAACGGCAGACGGGTGACGACGCCGAAGAGGATCGTCATGACGCCGGCGGTCAGGGCCGTCGCGGCGCCGACGGCGTTGAAGTCGAGCATGTCGCCGGCGACGTCCGGCTTTCCGGACAGGATGATCGGGTTCAGGATCACGATGTAGGCCATCGTGACGAACGTCACGAGGCCTCCACGGATCTCGGTGCCGATCGTCGATCCGCGCTTGCTGATCTCGAAGAAGCGGTCCAGGGTACCGGTGGACGCCGGGGCGGGCGGGGCAGTTGTCATCGGGAAACCTCCGGAGAAACGCTACCGTGTCGCCGCCCCCGCGCGCGCCCACGGGGGACGGGAAGGAACTCGTCGTAGTCTCGGAAGCGCTATGCAACGCCTCCTCGTCGCGCTCCTCGCCGCCCTCGATGCCGCCATCGCGGCGGCCATCGGGCTCGTCGTGCTGCTGGCGCCGTTGACGCTCCTCTGGACGCTGGCCTTCGGGATCACGGCCGACTGGGGCGCACTCTGGCCGCTCACCGGCACGCTCTGGGAGTTCGGCCACGGCGTCCCCCTGGAGATCACGATCCCGGACACGCTGCTCGTCGCCCTGGCGATCCCCGCAGACGCCGCGCGGTTCGTCGTCTCGGTCACGCCGCTGGCCTTCCTGCTCCTCACCCTGCTCTTCGCCGCGCGCTCCGGGGGCCGCGCGGCGCGCTCCGGGGCATGGCTTCTGGGGTCGCTGTCGGGGACCGTCGTCTTCGCCGTCATCTCCACGGTCGTCGCCCTCACATCGGCGCTCGGGGCCGCGCGGGTCCCGCTGGCTCTCGCGATCTTGCTGCCGCCCGCTGTGTACCTCGTGGGCGCGGTGTGCGGCGCCGTGCGGGTGGCATGGGAGGACGGCGACGGCGGACTGCTCGACCGTGTCCATGACGTCCTGGACGCCAGGGAGGACTGGGCGCCGGTGCCCTCCTCGATCGTGCGCGGCGCCGCGTTCGCGCTCGTGGGCGTGACGGGAGCCGCCGCGTTGGCCGTCGCCCTGTCGGTCCTCACGCGCGGTGGAGAGGTCGTCGCGCTGTTCCAGGCGGCGCGGGTCGACGCCCTCGGCGCGACCGTGCTGACCCTCGGGCAGCTCGCGTATCTGCCGACCTTCGTGGTGTGGGCTGCCGCGTGGCTGGCCGGGCCCGGGTTCGCGGTCGGTGCGGGGACCGCGGTGTCGCCCGCCGGCACCCAGCTCGGCGTCGTGCCCGGCATCCCGGCGTTCGGCCTGCTGCCGGAGAACTCCTCGATCTGGATGCTCATCGTGGTCCTGATCCCCGTGGCCGCCGGTGCGTTCGCGGGGTGGGCCGTCCGCTCGCGTCTGGTGTGGGAGGGGACACCGCTCGGCATCCCGCAGCGGACCGTGATCGCCGTGGGGATCGCTGCGGTCGCGGCCGGTGTCGCCGCGCTCGCCGCGATGTTCGCGAACGGGTCGATGGGGCCGGGACGCCTCGGGACGGTCGGTCCGGCGGTGCTGCCGTTCGCGCTGTCCCTCGGCGCGGAGGTCCTCGTGGGTGCGGCGATCCTGCTGCTGTCGCCCCGTCACCGGGATGAACTCGCCGAGGAGCGCACGGACCGCTGGATCGCCGAGATGTCCACGCTGACCTCCGAGGACGCCGGCGACGACCGGAGCCCGCACCCGGGCTTTCCGTCCTCCGAAGACACCGCGCCACTGGACGCGCTGCGCGACCGCGGGACACCGCGCGGACCCGTCGAGGACGATCGCCCCTAGCGGCCCTGCCCGCCCCGCGGTCGGGACGGCGCCTGTGCGGCACGCCGGTAGACTGGGCGCGTGCTCACGGTCGCCGTACTCATCTCGGGCGCCGGCTCGAACCTTCGCGCCCTCCTCGAGGCCGCTCGTCACCCCGATTTCCCGGCGCGTGTCGTCGTCGTCGGGGCGGATCGCGAAGCCGACGGGCTGGCCCATGCCGAGGAGTTCGGCATCCCCAGCTTCACCGTGCCGTGGCACGAGCACGAGAGCCGCGAGGCGTGGGGCGAGGAGCTGGGCCGTCAGCTCGCCGTGTGGTCGCCGGACCTCGTGGTGCTCAGCGGCCTCATGCGGCTGCTGCCGTCCTCCCTCGTCGCCGCCTATGCGCCGCGGATCATCAACACCCATCCCGCGTACCTCCCGGAGTTCCCCGGAGCGCACGGCGTCCGCGACGCCCTCGCCGCGGGCGTCCGGGAGACGGGCGCCAGCGTGATCGTCGTGGACGACGGGGTCGACACCGGCCCCATCCTCGCCCAGGAGCGCGTGCCGATCCGGGCCGACGACACCGAGCACACGCTGCACGAGCGCATCAAGCCGGTCGAGCGCCGGCTGCTCATCGACGTCGTCCGGCGCATCGCGACCGGCGACCTCGCCCTGACCTCCGCCCCCTGACCCCCCGACGCCCCCGCACGAAGGAGCCCATCATGGCCGGCCCCCGCCACGACCCCACGCTCTACCGCGATCGCGACACCGTGCCGATCCGGCGCGCTCTCGTCTCGGTCAGCGACAAGACCGACCTGCTCGTGCTCGCCGCCGCGCTCGCCGAGGCGGGCGTCGAGATCGTCTCGACCGGGTCGACGGCGTCCACCATCCGCGACGCCGGCTTCGAGGTGACCGACGTCGCCGCGGTCACCGGTGTCGCCGAGATGCTCGACGGCCGGGTCAAGACGCTGCACCCGAAGGTGCACGGAGGCCTGCTCGCCGACCTGCGCCTGGAGGACCACGAGCGGCAGCTCGCCGACCTCGACATCGCGCCGTTCGAGCTCGTCGTCGTCAACCTCTACCCGTTCGTGGAGACCGTGGCCTCCGGCGCCGAGGGCGACGACGTGGTGGAGCAGATCGACATCGGCGGCCCCGCCATGGTGCGCGCGGCCGCGAAGAACCACGCCAACGTCGCGATCGTCGTGTCGCCGCAGTCCTACCCGGCGATCATCGCGGCCGTGGCGCAGGGCGGCACCTCGCTCGCCCAGCGGCGGGAGCTCGCGGCGCGGGCGTTCGCGCACACTGCGGCCTACGACACGGCCGTCGCGCAGTGGTTCGCCGAGGGCACCCTCAACGACCCGGGCGACCTCCCGGCGCACCTGACGATCCAGGCCGAGCGCCTCGCCACGCTCCGCTACGGCGAGAACTCCCACCAGCGCGGCGCCATCTACACCCGCGCGGGCGGCCACGGCATCGCCCAGGCCACGCAGCTGCAGGGCAAGGAGATGTCGTACAACAACTACGTCGACGCGGACGCCGCCCTGCGCGCCGCCTACGACATGGTCAAGCCGGCGGTGGCGATCATCAAGCACGCGAACCCGTGCGGGATCGCCACGACCGCGCCGAACGCCCTCGACCCGATCGCCAGCGCGCACCTCCGCGCCCACGAGTGCGACCCCGTGTCGGCGTACGGCGGCGTGATCGCCGCGAACGGCACCGTGACGCTGAAGATGGCCGAGAACCTCAAGGACATCTTCACCGAGGTCATCGTCGCGCCGTCGTTCGAGCCCGCGGCCCTCGAGGTGTTCAAGGCGAAGAAGAACCTGCGTCTGCTGCAGCTCCCCGAGGACTGGCAGCAGGAGCGCATGGACGTGCGCCTCGTGTCCGGCGGCCTCCTGCTCCAGGACGCGGACCGCTTCCCGGACGACATCGTCTCCGTCGCCAAGAACTGGGAGCTCGTGTCGGGGGAGCGCCCGAGCGACGAGGAGATGGAGAACCTGATCTTCGCGTGGAAGGCCTGCCGGGCCGTGAAGTCGAACGCGATCGTGCTGGCGAAGGACAACGCGACGGTCGGCGTCGGCATGGGCCAGGTCAACCGCGTCGACTCGTGCCGCCTCGCGGTGGAGCGTGCGGGAGATCGTGCCGCCGGATCCGTCGCCTCCTCCGACGCGTTCTTCCCGTTCGCGGACGGTGCCCAGGTGCTCATCGACGCGGGTGTCACGGCGATCGTGCAGCCCGGCGGCTCCGTGCGGGACGAGGAGGTCGTCGATGCCGCGCGCAAGGCCGGCGTCACGATGTTCTTCACGGGGGAGCGTCACTTCTTCCACTGATCGAGCCCCCGGTCTTCCGCCGAGGCCCCGGCGTGCGCACGTCTGCACGCCGGGGCCTCGCCGCGTAGGCGGGGTCTCGGGGAAGGAACCGCGATGTCCGATTTCCGCCAGCCGTAGCCGTGCGGGGATGAGAGAGTGGAGGACATGAGCCCCTCCTTCGACGAGCGCTACCGGGCGATCAGCGCTCGGGACACCCGCTTCGACGGGCAGTTCGTCACCGCCGTGCGCTCGACGGGGATCTACTGCCGGCCCAGCTGCCCGGCCCGCACGCCGAAGCCGCAGAACGTCACGTTCTATCCGACGAGTGCCGCGGCGCACGAGGCCGGCTACCGCGCGTGCAAGCGGTGCCTGCCGGAGGCCGCCCCCGGGTCGCCCGCGTGGGACGTCCGCGGAGACACGGCCGCGCGGGCCATGCGCCTGATCGCGTCCGGCGTGGTCGAGCGCGAGGGTGTGCCAGGACTCGCGTCGCGACTCGGCTACTCGAGCCGTCACCTCACGCGGCTGCTGACGACCGAGCTCGGCGCCGGACCGCTCGCACTCGCGCGAGCGCACCGCGCCCACACGGCCCGCATGCTCCTCGTGGGCACCGACATGCCCATCGCGGACGTCGCCTTCGCCGCCGGTTTCCACAGCGTCCGTCAGGGCAACGACACGATCCGCGAGGTGTTCGGTCTCACGCCGGGGGAGCTGCGTGCCCGCCGCCGCATGCCCTCCGCGGCCGTACCCGGCACGATCGACCTCGTCCTGCCGTACCGGGGCCCCCTGGATGCGGCCGGAGTCTTCGCGTGGATGGCCGCGCGAGCCGTGACGGGCGTCGAGGAGGCCACGGCGACGTCGTTCTCCCGTCATCTCCGGATGCCGGGCGGCCCCGCGTGGTTCGAGGTGCGTCAGGAGGAGACGGAGCGGCTGCATCTCCGGGCCTGCGTCGCGCAGCTCGGCGACCTCGCGCCGCTGGTGGCCACCGCACGCCGCATCTTCGACCTCGACGCCGACCCGCTCGCGGTCGACGAGGCCCTGGCCGCGCACCCGCCCCTCGCCCCCCTCGTGGCGCGGACCCCCGGCATCCGCGTGCCCGGGGCTGCCGATCCGCACGAGATGCTCATCCGCGCGATGATCGGGCAGCAGATCACGGTCGTCGCCGCCCGCACCGCGCTCACCGCCCTCACCGACGCGCTGGGGGAGCGGACCCCCGACGGCCTGCTGTTCCCGACGATGTCGGCCATCGCGGAGCACGGGGCGGAGGTGCTGCGCGGCCCCGCCGCCCGGATCCGCGCCGTGACGGGAGCCGCCGCGGCCCTGGCGGACGGGAGCCTGACCCTCACCGTGGGCGATGACGGCCCGACGCAGCGCGCCGCCCTCCTCGCGATGCCGGGGATCGGACCCTGGACCGCCGATTACGTGCGGATGCGGGTGCTCGGCGATCCGGACGTGCTGCTCCCCGGCGACGTGGCTCTCCGTGCCGGTGCCGCGGCCTCCGGGCTGCCCGCCGACCCGAAGACCCTCACCGCCTGGGCGGAGCGCACCGCACCGTGGCGGAGCTACCTCAGCGCGCATCTGTGGCGTGCCGCCCCGATCCGTCCCGCCGGACCGCGGCGCAGATCCGCCGTCCGGTCCGCCCGCGACATCGCATCCGACACCGAGGAGACCTCATGACCGCTCTCATCCAGACCCTCGACACCCCCGATGGTCCCTTCACGATCCTCGCCGACGAGCGCCAGCGGGTGCTCGTGTCCGGGTGGACCGACGACGTCGAGGCGATCCTCGGACGTCTTCCCGCCCGCGTCCGCCCCGACGCCGTGCGCGACGCGGAGACGGAGGCGGCCGGCGCGGTCGGCGCGTACTACGCGGGTGACGTCGCGGCGATCGACGGGGTCGCCGTCGCGCAGACGGGCACCGCCCTCCAGCTCGCCGGCTGGGCGGCGCTCCGCGGCATCGCGCCGGGGCAGCCCCTGACCTACACCGGCTTCGCGGCCCGGCTCGGCAACCCGCAGGCGGTGCGGGCGGCGGCGTCGATCTGCGCCCGCAACGCCCCGGCGCTGTTCGTGCCCTGCCATCGGGTGCTCCGCACGGACGGCTCCCTCGGCGGCTTCGCGTGGGGGCTCCCGGTGAAGGAGAGCCTTCTGGCGCGGGAGCGCGCCGCCCGCTGACATTCCGATCCGAGGAGCCCGCCCCGCACGGAGCGGGCTCTTCGGCGTCCCGGGAATTCCCCTTGCGCTCAGCTGGTTCACAGGAATAGGCTGATGGGCTGTCGCGCCAACCGGACGACCTCGCCGAGCCCTTGAGGAGGACACCATGACCACGATCGCCACCGCGCGGATCGCCACCCTCGGCTCGACCCCGGCGCGCCCGCTCTCCTAGAGCCTCCGCCCCCCCTTTCTGCACCGGATGCCGGGCTCCGTGAGCCCGCTCTCGCATCCGTTCCCCCGCTCTTCTCCCCTTCGACTCCTCTGAGAGACATGTCTTCCTCGTCTTCCGCGCAGAACCCGTCCCCCTCGTCCTCCCTCTCCACGCCCGCCGCGCTGTGGCGGCTCAAGCCGTTCGTGAAGCCCGTCATCTGGCGCCTCGCCGGCGGTGCCGCCAGCGCGCTCGCGGCCGCGCTCATCGCCCTGATGATCCCCATCGTGCTCGAGCAGATCATCGGCGGGCCGGTGCAGTCCGGAGCGCTCGACGCGATCATCTGGGGAGCGCTCGCCGTGTTCGCCCTCGGCCTCGGCGAGGCGCTCATGGTGTGGCTCCGCCGGCAGTTCGTGCTCTTCCCCGCCACGCAGGTGGAGTACCGCATGCGCACCGAGCTATACGCGCGCCTGCAGACGCTTCCCGTCGCGTTCCACGACCGGTGGCAGTCCGGGCAGCTGCTGAGCCGCATGATGCAGGACATCGGCCTCATCCGCCGGTGGCTCGCCTTCGGCCTCGTGCTCCTCGTCGTGAACGTGCTGACGATCCTCATCGGCTCGGTGCTGCTGTTCCGCTGGCACTGGCTGCTGGGCACGATCTTCCTCGTGACGGCGGTCCCGCTGTGGATCCGCGGCTACCTCTTCGAGAAGCGCTACGGCGCGCTCACCCGCCGCAGCCAGGACCAGGCGGGCGATCTCGCCACCAGCGTCGAGGAGAGCGTGCACGGCATCCGCGTGCTCAAGGCGTTCGGCCGCGGCACGCACGCCCTCCGCCGCTTCAGCCGTCAGGCGGAGACGCTGCGCGAGACCGAGATGAGCAAGGCCGGGGCCATCGCCTCGATCTGGTTCTGGCTCGACCTCATGCCGCAGATCGCCTTCGGCCTCAGCCTCATGTCGGGCATCTGGCTCATCTCGCAGGACGCGATCACGTCGGCGGAGCTCTTCGCCTTCTTCGCGATGGCCGTCGTGCTGCGCTGGCCGATCGAGTCGATCGGCTTCCTGTTCTCGTTCATGCTCGACGCGCGCACGGCGACGGACCGCGTCTTCGACATCTTCTCGGAGACGAACACCATCACCGATCCGGAGAACCCGGTGCACATCGAGAACCCGCGCGGCGAGCTCGCGTTCGAGAACGCGCACTTCCGGTACCAGGACGCGTCCGCCGACGAGCGGGACCTGCTCGACGGCATCGACCTCGTGCTGCGGCCGGGCGAGACCATGGCGCTCGTGGGCCTCACCGGCAGCGGCAAGACGACGCTGACGACGCTGCCGACGCGGTTGTACGACGTGACGGGAGGCCGGGTCACTCTCGACGGCGTCGACGTGCGCGACCTGACGCTCGCCGAGCTCCGGGAGCACATCGCGATGGCGTTCGAGGACGCGACGCTCTTCTCGGCGTCGGTCCGTGAGAACGTCCTGCTCGGGCGCGCCGACCTCGACGTGCACAGCCCCGAAGCCGAGCGCGTCCTGCGCGAGGCGCTCGACGTGGCGCAGGCCGCCTTCGTCGACACGCTCCCCGAGGGCGTCGAGACGGTGATCGGCGAGGAGGGGCTGAGCCTGTCCGGCGGACAGCGCCAGCGGCTCGCCCTGGCCCGCGCCGTGGCCGCCAACCCCCGCGTGCTCGTCCTCGACGATCCGCTGTCGGCGCTGGACGTCGACACCGAGGCGCTCGTCGAGGAGGCGCTGCGGCACGTGCTCGCCGACACCACCGCGATGATCGTCGCGCATCGTCCGTCCACCGTGGCCCTCGCCGATCGCGTGGCGCTGCTCGAGGACGGCCGGATCACCGCCGTCGGCACGCACGCCGAGCTGCTGAGGACGAGCCGGCACTACAGGCACGTCATCTCCAGTCTGGAAGCCGAGGAGGCCGCCCGCACCGGGGCCATCCCGATCATCCGCGACGAGCAGGCCGAGATCCACGAGACCGTGCAGGACGGCATCCGCGAGGAGGCGGATGACGAGGCGCCGGGAGGCGCCCCCCGATTCGCAGGAGAGGAGGTGCAGCGATGAGCTCCCTCACCGGAACCCAGGACGAGGACCGCTCCCGCCTCACCACGGAGGAGAGCAGGGCGATCCGCCGCCGCTCGCTGCGGCTGCTCGGCTCGCTCGTGCGTCCGCTCAAGCCGCAGATCGTGCTCGCCGCGACCGTGCTCGTCATCTCGACGGCGCTGCAGGTGGCGGGGCCGATCCTCATCAGCATCGGCCTCGACCGGGCGCTCCCCGCGGTGCTCGACGACGCCGACTGGATGCCGACGTTCGTCGTCGGCGGGATCTACCTGCTCGCGGGTGCTCTCGCCGCCGTGCTCATCGCCTGGTACGTCATCATCGCGGCGAAGCTGACCCAGGCCGTCCTGCTGGACCTGCGCAAGCGCATCTTCCTGCACACCCAGCGCCTGAGCCTGGAGTTCCACGAGTCGTACACCTCGGGGCGGATCATCTCGCGCCAGACGAGCGACCTGGACTCCATCAAGGAGCTCCTCGACGGCGGCCTGAACGAGCTCGTCTCCGGCGTGCTCTTCGGTGTCTTCACCTTCATCGCGCTGTGCGTGTGGGACTGGCAGTCCGGTCTCATCCTCGCGATCGGCGGCGTGCCGCTGTTCTTCCTCATGCGCTGGTTCTACTCGCGCTCGCAGCTCGTGTACCGCGAGTCCCGGGTGATCAGCGCGAAGGTGATCGTCCAGTTCGTGGAGACCATGACGGGCATCCGCGCGGTCAAAGCCTTCCGGAAGGAGCCGCGCAACGACGAGGCCTTCCAGGGCGTGGCCGGCGAGTACCGGGACGTGAACCGTCGCTCGATGCTGCTGTTCGGCACGTTCGAGCCGGGCCTCATGGGCGTCGCGGCGCTCGTGCTCGGGGTCGTCGTGCTGTGGGGCGGCATCCGGGTCTCGGAGGGAGCGCTGACGGTCGGCGTGCTGCTGTCCGCCGTGCTCTACGTGCGCAACTTCTTCGCTCCGATGCAGGAGATCGCGATGTTCCTCAACTCCTATCAGTCCGCCACCGCGGCGCTGGAGAAGGTGTCGGGCGTCCTGGAGGAGGTCCCGACGGTGCCGGACCCCGAGAAGCCGGTCGACCTCTGGGAGTCCCGCGGGCACATCCGCTTCGACGAGGTCACGTTCGCGTACAACGAGGACAAGACGATCCTGCCGAACTTCTCGCTCGACATCCCGGCCGGGCAGACCATCGCGCTGGTCGGGACGACGGGGGCGGGCAAGTCCACGCTGGCCAAGCTCATCTCGCGGTTCTACGACCCGTCCGCGGGGACGGTGACGCTCGACGGCGTCGATCTGCGGTCGCTGCACCCGAAGGATCTCCGCCGCGCGATCGTCATGGTCACGCAGGAGGCGTACCTGTTCAGCGGGACCGTCGCCGACAACATCGCGCTCGGGCGCCCGGACGCGACGCTCGATGAGATCCGCGAGGCGGCACGGGCGGTGGGCGCCGACGCGTTCATCTCGGCGCTGCCGGACGGGTACGACACCGACGTGAACAAGCGCGGCGGTCGTGTCTCGGCGGGGCAGCGCCAGCTCATCTCGTTCGCCCGCGCCTTCCTCGCCGACCCGGCGGTGCTGATCCTCGACGAGGCGACGGCCTCGCTGGACATCCCGTCCGAGCGGCTGATCCAGGATGCGCTGCAGACGCTGCTGGCCGACCGGACGGCGATCATCATCGCGCACCGGCTGTCGACGGTGGCGATCGCGGACCGTGTGCTCGTGATGGAACACGGCCGGATCATCGAGGACGACACCCCGGCCGCCCTGATCGGCGGCACCGGGAAGTTCGCCCAGCTGCACGCGGCCTGGCAGGAGACGCTCGTCTGACGTCGTGACGCGACTGAGGCCCCGGCATCCGCACGGATGCCGGGGCCGCTGCGTCCGGGCGCGGGCGCGCCGCGGTCGGTAGCATCGAAGGATGGACCCCTTCCTCCTCGTCGCGGAGTGGTGGTGGCTCGCGCCGACCGCCGCCGCCGGGGTGACCGCGGGCGCGATCGGGGTGCGTCGTCGGAATACCCGCAGCGGCCGCCGACTGGAGTACGACGCCGCGCGGCACGACCTCCGTGAGGCCCAGCAGCGCGCGGTGGTCCGACGGACGGCGCTGAAGGTGGCACGAGCCGACCTCGCGAGGGTCTCCGCCGAGCGGGCCGCGCAGCGCGCGAGCGCTGAGCAGGTGGCCGGCGCCCGGCGCATGCTCAAGGAGCGTGAACGCGATGCCAGGGCGGCGGCGGCCGACGTCCGCGCCCGACGCGTCAGGGTGAATGCCGCCCGGGTCGCGATCCCCGCCGGCTCCGCCCCGCGGCCGCTGGAGCGCCTGTACGCGGAGCACGAGGCAGTGACGGCACGGTGGATGCGATACGAGACCGACCCCGCGCTGCAGATCACCTACCCCGAGATGACCGACGTGAAGCGCCCGGAGACGGCCGCCTACCTCCGGGCCGCCGGCGCGGCGGTCGAGGCGCGTCGGCAGACGACGGGCCGCGTGACCGCCGCCGAGTACGCGGCCTACCGCGACGCCGTCGCCGAGCTGGAGCGGGCGTTCGAGGCCGCCGAGCACGCCGCGAAGGTGCAGACGGGGGAGGCGCCGCCGACTCCGGCCTGGCAGGACGCCGCGCAGGACATGCTGCACCGGTCTGCGGAGGCCATCGACCGGGCGGCCGGAGCTGCCGCGTCTGCGCTCGCCGCGTGGAACAGCCGTCGGGGGAAGGGCACGCCTCCCGGCGACAGCGGTCAGCGCTGAGAGGGATCGAGGTCGCGCCGCCCGGCGGAATCCGAGGGCGACGGAGTCTCGATGGGGGAGGGGATTCGAGACCCCGCCGCCGGTCTCAGGAGGGGACCCGGATCTCGGCGATGACCTCGCCGTAGGCCGTCTCCCCGACGGGGGTGAAGCCGACGCGCCGGAAGAACGCCTCCGGGCCGTCCTCGCCGGCTTCGTAGATGACGTTGACGTGGTCGACGCCGCGGTTGCGTGCTTCGTCGATGAGACTCTCCACGGCGAAGCGGCCGACGCCGCGACCCTGGTCGTCCGCGTCGACGTTGATGCGCCACAGCACGGAGCGGAAGTGCTCCTCCGGGGCCTCGTCGTCGAAGTTGGCGCTCACGAAGCCCACGACCTCGTTGCGGTCCAGGATCACCCGCTGCCAGGAGGTCTGCGGGTTGATGACGGTGGCCGCGATGCCGTACGAGACGGGGGCGAGGAACTGCTCCTGTCCGGGCTTGAGCGACAGGTTGTTCACGGCGACGATCGTCGCGGCGGAGAGTTCGACCATGCGCAGTTCGGACATGTCCCCAGGCTAGCCCCTCCGGTCACCGCATTCATCACTCGGGAGGACTTTTCACGGACCGGGCGCCTCCCTCGGGGCCGCCGCTTCGGGGCCGACCCCGCTCAGGTATCTTGGTATCGAGACAAATAGACCTCGTGAACGGAGAACCTCCCGGTGACCGACGACGCCATCATCTACACCTACACCGACGAGGCACCGGCACTGGCCACCGCCTCGTTCCTGCCGATCGTCCAGGCCTACACGGGCCAGGCGGGCATCGAGTT
This sequence comes from Microbacterium sp. HSID17254, assembly GCF_003989315.1. Lineage (NCBI taxonomy): Bacteria > Bacillati > Actinomycetota > Actinomycetes > Micrococcales > Microbacteriaceae > Microbacterium > Microbacterium sp. HSID17254. The sequence continues at coordinate 37,333 of NZ_RBLT01000019.1, read as the reverse complement.
CGAGACGCGGGACATCTCTCTGGCCGGCCGCATCCTCGCCGCCTTCCCGCAGAAGCTCACCCCCGAGCAGCAGGTCGGCGACGCGCTGGCGGAGCTGGGCGGCCTCGCCACCCTCCCCGAGGCCAACATCATCAAGCTGCCGAACATCTCGGCGTCGATCCCGCAGCTCAAGGCGGCCATCGCGGAGCTGCAGCAGCAGGGGTACGACATCCCCGACTTCCCGGACGAGCCCTCGTCGCTGGAGGAGAAGGACATCCGCGCCCGCTACGACCGCATCAAGGGCTCCGCCGTGAACCCGGTGCTGCGCGAGGGCAACAGCGACCGCCGGGCGCCGCTGGCGGTGAAGAACTACGCCAAGAAGCACCCGCACCGCAACAAGCCGTTCGCGGAGGGCTCCAAGACCCGCGTCGCCACCCTGGGCCACGACGACTTCAAGCACAACGAGCGCTCGTGGGTCGCCGCTCACGACGACGTCCTCTCCTTCCGCCACACCGCGAAGGACGGCACCGTCACGGTCCTCAAGGAGGGGCTCAAGGTCCTCCCGCGCGAGATCATCGACGCGACGTTCCTGTCCGCGAAGGAGCTGGACGCGTTCCTCGCCGACACCCTCGCGGAGGCCAAGGCCGATGACGTGCTCTACTCGGTGCACCTCAAGGCCACGATGATGAAGGTCAGCGACCCGATCATCTTCGGTCACGTCGTGAAGGCGTTCTTCAAGGACGTCTTCGACCAGTACGGCACCCAGCTCGCCGAGGCCGGACTCAGCGCGAACGACGGCCTCGGCTCGATCCTCGCGGGCCTGGCCACCGTCGCGGGTGGCGAGGAGATCGCCGCGGCGTTCGACAAGGCCATCGCCGAAGGGCCGCGCCTGTCGTACGTGAACTCCGACAAGGGGATCACGAACCTGCACGTGCCGAGCGATGTCATCGTCGACGCGTCCATGCCCGCGCTCGTCCGCAACGGCGGGAAGCTCTGGGGCAAGGACGGCGAGGAGGCCGACACGATCGCGGTCATCCCCGACTCCTCCTACGCGAGCGTCTACCAGGCCGTGATCGACGATGTGATCGCGAACGGCCCGCTCGACCCCGCCACGATCGGCACCGTGCCGAACGTAGGCCTCATGGCGCAGGCGGCCGAGGAGTACGGCAGCCACGACAAGACGTTCGAGATCGCGGCGGACGGCATCGTCCAGGTGCTCGACAGCGAGGGCACCGTCCTCATCGAGCACGAGGTCGGCAAGGGCGACATCTGGCGTGCGACGCAGACCAAGCACATCCCGGTCATGGACTGGGTCAAGCTCGCGGTCGGCCGTGCCCGCGCGACGGGTGCCCCGGCGGTGTTCTGGCTCGACGCGAACCGCTCGCACGACGCGCAGATCATCGCGAAGGTGCACCAGGGTCTCGCCACGCTCGACACCAAGGGCCTGACGATCACGATCCTCGCGCCGGAGGAGGCGACGCGGTACACGCTCGCCCGCATGCGTCACGGTCTGGACACCATCTCGGTGACCGGCAACGTGCTGCGCGACTACCTCACCGACCTGTTCCCGATCCTCGAGGTCGGCACGAGCGCCAAGATGCTCTCCATCGTGCCGCTGCTCGCCGGTGGCGGACTGTTCGAGACGGGTGCCGGCGGCTCGGCTCCGAAGCACGTGCAGCAGCTGGTCGAGGAGAACTACCTGCGCTGGGACTCGCTGGGCGAGTTCTTCGCGCTGGCCGCCTCCCTCGAGCACTTCGCCGACCGCACGGGCAACGAGAAGGCCCGCGTGCTCGCGGAGACGCTCGACGCCGCGACCGGCACCTTCCTCGAGGAGGACCGCTCGCCCGGCCGCGCTCTCGGCACGATCGACAACCGCGGAAGCCACTTCTACCTCGGCCTGTACTGGGCGCAGGAGCTGGCGAAGCAGACGAAGGACCCGGAGCTCGCCGCCGCCTTCGCGCCCATCGCCGAGAAGCTCGCCGCGAACGAGGAGACGATCGTCTCCGAGCTGAACGCGGTGCAGGGCTCCCCGGTGGAGATCGGCGGCTACTACCGTCCGGACGAGAAGCTCGTCGAGGCGGTCATGCGCCCGTCCACGACGCTCAACGAGATCGTCGACGCCCTGCGCTGAGACGACGAGAAGGGGGCGGATGCTGCGGCATCCGCCCCCTTCTGCTGTCTTCCCCAGCCGGGTTCGCCCGGTGCCGGGCTCCGGATCAGTTGTAGACGGAGACCTCGAGGCCCACGGGGGACCAGTCGTAGACGTACTTGGCGAGGTCGATCGGCAGGTTCACGCAGCCGTGGCTCATCCGGTTGCCGAAGTTGTTGTGCCAGTACGTGCCGTGGAAGCCGATGTTCGGGGCGAACCACGTGATCCAGGGCACGTCCTCGGTGCAGTACGGCGCGCCCTCGTAGCAGCCCATGTCCTGGATGGCGGTGTGCGCGAACACCTTGAAGTTGCCGGTCGGCGTGGGCGTACCGGGAAGACCGGTCGACACCGCCCAGGACTGCACGACCTTGTCGTTCTCGAACAGGTAGGCGCGCTGCGTGCTGAGGTTGATCTCGGCGCGGCGGAACAGGTTCGTCGTCTCGAAGGGGGTCTCCGTCACGGAGAGGGCGAAGACGCCGTCTCCCGCGGCGAGCTGCGTCGCGAAGTCGTCGGCGATGTCCGCGGTGTCGCCGAGGGCGCGTCCGGTGGCGCCCTCCTTCTCGGCGCGCAGCACGTTCCCCGCGGAGTCCACGATGTTGGTCGCGTCGACGGGGGCGCGGTCCACCGCGGCGGGCAGCGTGTCGACCGTGGCCTGGATCGCCTCGGGGTCGGCCTCGATGCGGAGCTGGCCGTCGTCGTCGACCACGGTCAGCCAGGAAGCAGCGACCTCGGGGGAGACCGGGACGGTCCGCTCCTCGCCGACGTAGAAGCCGATGGTCGAGAGCATGGTGTTGAGCGTGGTCGCGGTCGCCGTGGCGTCGTCGTCGGACACGGCGGGCGCGGCCTCGGCCGGACCACCGGGGTACTCGAACGTCGTGCGGCCGTCGCCCACGGCCTCGACGAAGGCCGCGTTCAGTGCGGTCACGTCGATGCCCGTTCCTGGCGTGGACGGCGTGACGGTGTAGGTGCCCTTCGCGGCGTCGAAGACCACTCCGGCGTCGACCGGGTCGACGAAGCTGCCGGGGACGGCGCTGCGGAGCGCTGCGGCGGCGGTCTCCTGGTCGAGCACGATTTCGGCCGGCACGGGGTCGCCCATCCACGCGCCGAGGTTCCACATCGGGTGTGCGGCGAACGCGGCGTCGGCGAGGGCGGTGGCATCGGCGGTCGCGCCCAGGTCGGCGCCCGTGAGCACGGCGTCGTCGCCATCGCCCGTGAGGGTCACCTCGGTCTGCGCGAGGCGGGAGCTGATCGCGTCGGCGGCGGCCCCGGGGGTCATCCAGCCGACCGGGATGCCCGCGACGGTGGTGCCGGGGGCGATGAGGATCATCGAGGCGGCGCCGGCGCCGAGCGCGACCACGCCGAGGCCGAGACCGATCCACAGGCCGAGGCGGCGCTTCTTCGGGGCGGGCTCGACGGGAGCCCAGGCCAGGGGCTGCTCGCCGGTCTGCGGCGGGGCCGTGTCGGTCGCCGCCTCCGGCGTCAGGACGCTCGTCGGTGTCGCATCGTCGGGCTGTGCCCCCGTCGCAGTGCCCGGCGTGGAAATCAGATCGGTCACGAACTACACCCCCCGCAGTCTCGACGTGTCCTGTCGTCCATGGTACGGGATGGCTGGTAACGGGGAGGCAACGGTCCTGATAAGGTGCCTCCCCGTTCGCCAGGGGTGTCGGGGGTCAGTCGACGACGGCGAGTCCGTCGATCTCGACGAGCATCTCCTCGCGGGGAAGTCCGGTGAAGACGGTGGTGCGGGAGGGCAGCACGCCGCTGGTCGTGTGGGCCTCGACGAACGCGCCGTAGGCCTCGTTCATGATCGGGAAGTCCTCGCGCTTGGTGAGGTACACGCGCAGCATCACGACATCGTCGAACGTGGCGCCGGAGGCCTCCACGATGGCCTTGACGTTCTCGAGCGTGCGGGTGGTCTGCGCCGCGACGTCGCCCGGGTACAGGTACTCGTTGGTCTGCGGGTCGACGGGGCCCTGGCCGGAGACCTGGACGATCGGGCCCTTGCGGACGCCCTGCGAGAAGGTGTGCGCGGGAGCGGGGGCGGCGTCGGTGGAAACTCGTGTCTTCGCGGTCATGCCGCCAGCCTAGTAGCCTTGTTAGATGCCTCTACAAATTCCGGATCCCGTCCTCGGCGCCTGGGCGAAGGGGTTCCCGGCGCACGCCGCGGGGCTGCGTCTGTCGGAGGTCGGCGCGGCCGGTCTGCACCTGTCGGACCTCGGCACCCCGGTGCTCACGGTGCACGCCGACGCGATCGCGCACAACGAGGACACGGTGTTCGGCTGGGCCGCGCGCGAGGGCGTCCGCCTCGCCCCCCACGGCAAGACCACCATGGCGCCCGCGCTCTGGCAGCGGCTGCTCGACGCGGGAGCCTGGGGGATCTCGGTCGCCACACCCTGGCAGGCCCGCGTCGCCGTCGACGCCGGTGTGCCCACGGTGCTCATCGCCAACGGGGTGACGGACGGCGCCGCGGCCCGGGAGCTCGGAGCGATGCTCGCGGCCGACGAGGGCCTGCGGATCCTCTGCGGCGCGGATTCCCTCGCCGGTGTCGCGATCCTCGCCGACGCCCTCGCCGGCGCCCCCCGACCGCTGGACGTGCTCGTGGAGCTCGGCGGCGCGCAGGGCAGGACGGGCGCGCGCACGGTGGCGGAGGGTGAGCGCATCGCCGCGGCGATCGCGGCCGCCCCTGGTCTCCGCCTGGCCGGGGTGACGGGCTACGAGGGGCCCTTCGGTCCCGATCGCTCCGCGGCCTCGGTCGCCGCGGTGGACGGCTTCCTGGCCACGCTCGTCGAGCTGCACAACCGTCTCGACTACCCCGACGGCGTCCGCCCCGTGCTCAGCGCGGGGGGCAGCTCCTTCCCCGATCGCGCCGCCGCGGTCCTCGGCGCTGCGGGAGGGGACGCCGAGGTCGTGCTGCGCTCCGGTGCGTTCCAGATCCACGACGACGGCTTCTACTCCCGCATGTCGCCGTTCGGTCCGCTGACGGACACCGCCCCGCTGCGCTCTGCGATGCACGCGTGGTCACGGGTGGTCTCGCAGCCCGAGCCCGGCCTCGCCCTGCTCGACGCCGGGCGGCGAGACGTGCCGTTCGACATCGACCTCCCGGTGCCGCAGTCGGTCGCCGGCGCCGTGACCGCCCTGAACGACCAGCACGCCTTCCTCCGACCCGCCGACGGGGCGACCGTCGCGGTCGGCGAGGTCGTGCGGCTGGGTCTCTCGCATCCGTGCACCGCGTTCGACAAGTGGCGCGTCGTCGCCGTGATCGACGACCCCGACGCCGAGGACCCCCGGGTGATCGACGCGGTGGCGACATGCTTCTGAGCGCCGAGAAGGCCGCGGCCGGCCTGGTGCGCGTCTATCGTCGGGCGACCGTCGTCGACGGTACCGGTGCTCCGCGCGTCGTCGCGGACGTCGCGGTGGAGGGGGCCAGGGTCGTCGCCGTCGTCCGCGACGGCGACGGGACGACGCTCGAGCTGCCGGACGGCGCGGTCGAGGTCGACGCGTCCGGCCTCGTCCTGGCGCCCGGTTTCATCGACATGCACGCGCACAGCGATCTCGCGGTGCTCCAGGGGGCCGCGCACGACGCCAAGATCCGTCAGGGGGTCACGACCGAGGTGCTCGGGCAGGACGGCCTGGGCTACGCGCCGCTGGACGAGGCGACAGCCGCCGTCATCCCCGCGCAGATCGCAGGCTGGAACGGGCGGCCGTCAGTGGTCCCGTGGCGGTCGATGGACGACCTCCTGCGGGCGATCGACGCTGCCGCGGTGGCCAACGCCGCGGTGCTGGTGCCGCAGGGCAACCTCCGGATGATGGTGGTCGGACACGACGACCGCCGGGCGACCCCTGCCGAGATCGCGGCCATGGCCGACCTGCTCGGGCAGGCCCTCGACGCGGGGGCCTTCGGCATGTCGAGTGGCCTGACCTACACCCCGGGGATGTACGCCGACACCGCGGAGCTCGAAGCCCTCTGCCGGGTGGTGGCGGAGCGCGGCGGCTACTGGGCGCCGCACACCCGCAGCTACGGGCGGGCGGCGCTGGACGCGTACCGCGAGGCCATCGAGATCGGCCGCCGCACCGGGTGCCCGGTCCATCTCACCCACGCGACCATGAACTTCGCCCCGAACCGCGGTCGCGCCGCCGAGCTGCTGGCGCTCGTCGACGCGGCGACGGCCGACGGCGTCGACGTGACCCTGGACACCTACCCCTATCTCCCGGGGGCGACGACCCTCGCCGCGCTCCTGCCGAGCCGGCTGGCGGCGACCGGCGACCTGCTCGGCGTCCTGGCAGCCCTCGACGCAGAGGGGCGCGAGGCGGTCCGGGTCGAGCTGGAGGAGATCGGCTGCGACGGGTTCCACGGCGAGGCGGCGGACTGGTCGGCGATCCAGATCTCCGGGACCGCCCACCCCGATCTGGCCGGGCTCGTCGGCCGGACGATCGCCGACATCGCGGCGGAGACCGGGCAGCGCGCCGTCGATGTCGTGATCGACACGATCCTCGCCGATGCCGGCGCCACGGGTGTGCTCATGCACATCGGCGACGAGGACAACGTCCGCGCCATCATGCGGCACCCCCGGCACTCCGGCGGCAGCGACGGCATCCTCATCGGCGCGCGCCCGCACCCGCGCGGCCGTGGCACGTTCCCCCGTTACCTCGGGCACTACGTCAGGGAGCTGGGGGTGCTGAGCCTCGAGGAAGCGGTGCGTCATCTCTCCGGCAACCCGGCCGCCCGCCTCCGCCTCGACCGCAGCGACGCACCGCGCGGCGTGATCCGCGAGGGCGCCACCGCCGACCTGGTGCTCTTCGACCCGGAGACGATCGCAGCCGGAGCCACCTTCGACGACCCGCACGGCGCGCCGCAGGGCGTGCATGAGGTGCTCGTCGGCGGTGTGCCGGTCGTCATCGACGGCGACCCCACGGGTGCCGTCGCCGGCCGTGCGCTGCGGATGCCTCCGTCCGCGCCGCGGGCGACGGTGCCGCACATCCCCGCAGAGATCGACTCCCTGGCGCCTGGTTTCCGGTGGACGCCCTCGACTCCGATCCTCGGCGCGCCGGAGCTGGCGGCCGCGGTCGCACGGCTCGGCGGCGGGGGAGCGGACGACACCCTGCCCGCGATCCGCCTCGTGATCGACGAGGAGCTGGGCGCCGCGGCCTCCGCCTCGGGGCGCCACGGTGCCGAGGCCTTCCGGGTGACCGTGACGGCCTCCGGGATCGAGATCGCGGGGGCGACGCCGGAGGGGGTCTTCCGCGGCGCGACCACGCTCCGGCAGCTCCGCGACCCGGATCACGACCGCGCCCTCCCCGCGATCATCCCGGCCGGGCGCTGGGAGGGCGCTCCCGCCTCCGCCTGGCGCGGAGCGATGCTCGACGTGGCGCGGCACTTCCGCCCTGCGGAGGACGTGCGTCGCCTCATCGACCTGCTCGCCGACCACCACCTCAGCATCCTGCACCTGCACCTGACGGACGATCAGGGCTGGCGCTTCGAGGTGCCCGGCTACCCGCGCCTGACCGAGGTCGGCGCGCGGCGCGAGGCCACCCAACGCGGTCACGGACCGGAGGCCACGGTCGAGCCCGGCGTGCACGAGGGCTTCTACACCTCCGCCGAGCTGCGCGACCTCGTGCGGTACGCGGAGGAGCGCTTCGTGACGCTCGTGCCCGAGGTCGAGCTGCCGGGACACATCCAGGCCGCGCTCGCCGCCTATCCGGAGCTCGGCAACCTCGACGTCGGGACGCCGCCCACCGGGCCGTGGGAGCGCTTCGGCGTGAACGCCCGCACCCTCGCGCCCACCCCGGAGGCGCTGGCCTTCGGCCGTGCCGCCATCGACGCGCTGTGCGACGTGTTCCCGTCCCCGTGGATCGGGATCGGCGGGGACGAGGTCCCGGTGACCGAGTGGGCGGAGAGCGCGGCCGCCGCCGCGCGCATGCAGGAGCTGGGGCTGGCCACGGCGCACGACGTGCAGCCGTGGTTCACGGCGCAGTTCGTCGACCACGTCCGCCGCCGCGGTCGGACCGCGCTGGCCTGGGACGAGGTGCTGGAGGGCGACGTGCCCGACGGCGTCCGCATCCTCGCCTGGCGCGGACCGGTCGCGATGCGCGAGGCGCTGCGCCGGGGGATCCCGGTCGTGGGGTGTCCGGATCTGGAGGTCTACCTCGACTACCCGCAGTCGGAATCGACCGAGGAGCCCATCCGCGTCGGTCCGCCGCTGACCATCGAGCGCGCGTACTCCTTCCAGGTCGTCGAGGGGGCGGTCGGCGGGCAGGCGAACGTGTGGACGGAGCACCTGCCGAGCAGGGACCGGGTCGACTTCGCGATGTTCCCGCGTCTCGGCGCGATCGCGGAGCGGCTCTGGGACGGGGGAGAGCCCGCCCCGTTCGCCGACTTCGCGCGGCGGCTGCCCACGCACTTGCGGCGCCTCGCCGCGGCGGCGGTGCGGTATCGTCCGCTGGACGGCCCGTCGCCCGAGCAGCGGCGCCCGGGGGTCCCCGGCAAGCCCATGACGGTGGAGACGCGGGAGGCGATCGTCGCCGGCCTCGTCGAGCGCCTCCTCCGCCGGGCCGCTGACGAGGATCCGCGGTCGGCGTGATGTCACGTTTCGGTAACCCTGCCCGCGGAATCGCGCGGAACAGTTGCACAATTCCTGTTCGTAAGGTCTACTAACAAACATGTCCGTTTCGGATGATCAGCGCCCCGCGGCGACGACAGACTTCGTCGCCGCGAACGCCCACGCCTTCGGCCCCGCGCGGCATCTCCGTTCGCGCACCAAGGTGCTCCCCGAGCACGCGCGCGGTCACAACCGCGCCCTCGTGCTGCAGACGCTCTATCACTCGGGGGCGATGAGCCGCGCCGACCTCTCCCGAGAGACCGGCCTCACGCGCGTCACGATCTCCGACCTCGTCGCGGAGTTCATCGCCGACGGCATCGTCGTCGAGATCGGCGTCCGCGAGGCGGTGGGCCCCGGAAAGCCGCCGATCCTCATCGACATCGACCGCGTGGGGCATCAGATCATCGGACTCGACCTGTCCGGTCCGACCGCCTTCGAGGGGGCCGTGCTCAGCCTCGACGGCGACGTGCTGGAGCGGCGTCAGGTGCCGCGTCCCGCGACGCCCGACGGCGATGCCGCGTACGACGCCCTCCGCGGCCTCGCGCAGACCCTCGTCGAGATCGCCACGCAGCCGGTGCTCGGCGTCGGCATCGGCACCCCGGGTGTCGTGCGTCCGGACGGCCTCGTCCTCAGCTCGCCCAACCTCGGCTGGACCGACTTCCCGTTGGAGGCGAAGCTCAGCGCCGAGCTCGACCTCCCCGTGCTGGCGCGCAACGACGCCAACGCCGCGGTGCTCGCGGAGTACACGTTCGGCGAGGCGGAAGCCGACTTCATGCTGATCAAGATCGGCCGCGGCGTGGGTGCCGGGCTCATCACCGGCAGCCAGCCGCTCCTCGGCAGCCGTTTCGCGGCGGGGGAGATCGGTCACGTCGTCGTCGGCACGGACGGCGGCCCCCGCTGCGCGTGCGGCAAGATCGGCTGCCTGGAGGCGTGGCTGAGCGTGAGCCGCATGCAGGAGGCGATCGACGCCGACCCGGCCGCGCGCGAGGAGATCCTCCGCGACTCCGGGACCCGCATGGCGATCGCGATCGCCCCGATCGTCGCCGCCCTCGACCTGTCCGAGGTCGTGCTCTCCGGACCCGCCGAGCTGCTGGACGGCACGCTCATCGACGCGGCCGTCGAGACGCTCCACGCCCGCACGCTCGAGGGCGTCTTCGAGGACGTCATGGTGCGGCTCACCCGCCAGGACGACATCGTGCTCCGGGGCGCCGCGGTGATGGTGCTCTCCGGGCAGCTGGGGGTGTCGTGATCTTCGCGACCATGACCGGGAACGGCATCCGATGATCGTCCCCGCCTCCGCCGACCGCGCCGGTCGGCCCCTTCGCGTGGGCCTCGACGTCGGCGGCACGAAGATCGACGCCGTCGCCGTCGACCCGGCGGGGACGATCCTCGCCCGCCTCCGCCGCCCGACCGGGTGGGGAGAGGACGCCGTCGTCGACAGCATCGTCTCGACCGTCGCCGCGCTCGCCGAGGAGAGCGGGCTGCCGCTGTCCGCCGTCGGATCCGCCGGCATCGGCATCCCCGGCCTCGTGGACGCGGAGACCGGGCGCGTGCTGCACGCCGTGAACCTCGGCGTGGAATCCCTCGACCTCGCGGCGCGCGCCGAGCAGGCGCTGGGCGTCCCCTTCCGGGTGGAGAACGACGTGAAGGCGGCCGCGCTCGGCGCCGCCGTCCTGAGCGACGTCGCCGGATCGATGGCCTACCTGAACCTCGGCACCGGCGTCGCGGCCGGCATCGTCATCGACGGCCGCATCTGGCGTGGGGCGCGGGGGACCGCGGGCGAGGTCGGGCACCTCTCCGTCGACCCCCGCGGACGGCTGTGCGGCTGCGGACAGCGCGGCTGCGTGGAGACGTTCTGCGGCGGCGGGGCGCTGGCCAAGGCCTGGGGACGCCCCGGCGCGCTCCCGGTCAAGGACATCGTGGAGGCGGCCGACGCCGGCGATCCGCACGCCCTCGCCCTGCAGGCGGACCTCTTCTTCGGGGCCGCGGCGGCCGTGCGCGTGCTCGTGCTCTCGGCCGACGTCGAGACGGTGGTCATCGGCGGCGGTCTCACCGCGCTCGGTGGTCGGCTCGCGGACGGGATCCGCGCCGCCCTGCACGCGGGCGCCCAGGCGTCACCGTTCCTGAAGTCCCTGCGGCTGGATGAGAGAATCGAACTGCTCCCCGCGGGTTCCCCCGCCGCCGCTTTCGGCGCCGCTCTGGTGGGCGCATCCATTTCTGAGAAGGAGATCGTTCCGCATGGCTGAGGTCGTCATCGTCGAGAATGCCGAGGCCGCCGGCGCCCTGGTCGCCACCGAGATCGTCGAGCTCATCGACCGCCGCCCCGACGCGGTGCTCGGACTCGCGACCGGCTCCACGCCGCTGCCGGTGTACCAGGCTCTCCGCAGCCGCCTCGCGGGCCGGGACGTCTCGCAGGTGCGGGGCTTCGCACTCGACGAGTATGTCGGGATCGACCCCTCCCACCCGGAGAGCTACCGCTCGGTGATCACCCGCGAGGTGGTGGAGCCGCTGGGCCTCGACCCGGAGCGCATCCACGTGCCGAACGGCGCGGAGGCGACCATCCAGCACGCGGGTGAGGACTACGACGCGGCCATCGCCGCGGCCGGTGGGGTCGACCTGCAGATCCTCGGCATCGGCACCGACGGGCACATCGGGTTCAACGAGCCCGGGTCCTCCTTCGCCTCCCGCACCCGGGTGAAGACCCTGACGGAGCAGACCCGCGAGGACAACGCCCGGTTCTTCGACTCGATCGACGACGTCCCGATGCACTGCATCACGCAGGGGCTGGGGACCATCCTGGAAGCGCGTCACCTCGTGCTGCTGGCGTTCGGCGCGGGCAAGGCCGAGGCCGTGGCCGGTGCGGTCGAGGGGCCGCTCACGGCCCTGCTGCCTGGTTCGGCCATCCAGCTGCACCCGCACGCGACCATCGTCGTCGACGAGGCCGCCGCGTCGAAGCTGCAGCTCGCCGACTACTACCGCTACACGTTCGAGAACAAGCCGGCCTGGCAGGGCATCTGATCCGAGGCGCTAGCGCGCTCCGGCCGGCCACGCGAGCGGCAGCAGATGCTCGACGCTCAGCGGGGCCAGCGGGAGCGCCGCGGCGTCCTCCGGGGTGATCCAGCGCAGCTCGGCGAGCTCGGCCTGCACGCGGACCCCGTCGGGATCGATCGAGGCCGAGAACGCGTCGGCCACCACGCGGTGCCCCGGCTCGTTGGCGGCCGCCGACACGAAGCGCCCCAGGGGCCGGAGATCGGCGTCCGTGAGCTCGAGCCCGAGCTCTTCGTGCAGCTCGCGGATGAGGGTCTCGACGGGGGATTCGCCCGGCTCCGGCTTGCCCCCGGGCTGCATGAAGCGGGTGGTGCCGTGCTTGCGGACGACGAGGACCCGCCCCTCCGCATCGACGATCACGGCCGCGCTCACGTGGATGTCAGGCATCGTGAGAGAAGACCTTTCCGGGGTTGAGGATGCCGAGGGGGTCGAACACCGCGGCGATGTCGCGCTGGAGGCGCCATTGGTCGTCGCCGAGCTCGTCGGCCAGCCAGCGCCGCTTGAGGACGCCGATGCCGTGCTCGCCGGTGAGGGTGCCGCCCAGCCGGATCGCGGCGCGGAAGAGCTCGTCGGCCGCCGCCCATACCTGCGGCGGGGTCTCCGGACCCTCGAAGATGAAGTTCGGGTGCAGGTTGCCGTCGCCGGCGTGGGCCACGGTCGGGATCACCATGTCGAACTGGCGCTCGATCCGGGCGATCTCGTCGAACATCGCGGGCATGGCGCTCCGCGGCACCGAGACGTCCTCGATGAGGGTGGTCCCCAGCGACGCCATCGCGGCGTGCATCGACCGCCGGATCGCCAGCAGGCGATCGCCCTCGACGGGGTCGTGCGAGACCACGGGGACGCCCTCGTGGGCGCTCAGGATCGCGGCGATGGCGTCCGCCTCCGCACGCGCGGCCGGACCGTCGGTCTGGATCGTCAGCTGTGCGGCGCCCGGGGTCGGCGCGGGGAGGGCGAGCAGGGCGTGGACGGCGGCGAGGCTCGCGGCATCCATGAGCTCCATGATCGCGGGCTGGATCCCCGCGGCGGTCACGGCCGCGGAGCCTGCGGCCGCCGCCCGTACACCGGGGAAGGTCGCCGTCACGGTGCAGGTCTCGCCCGGCACCAGGCGGCGCAGCTTGAGCGTGGCTCCGACGACGACGCCGAGCGTTCCCTCCGACCCCACGACGAGGGCGGTGAGGTCGAGCCCGGTCACGCCCTTCACGCTGCGGTGCCCGAGGTGGAGCAGGCGTCCGTCGGCGAGGACGAGATCGACGCCGAGGACCGCATCGCGGACGACGCCGTACTTCGCGCAGAGCAGTCCGCCGGCTCCGGTCGCGATGTTGCCGCCGACGGTGGAGATGTCGCGACTGGCGGGGTCGGGCGGCCACCAGAGTCCCTGGGCCGCCAGGTGCGCGTTGAGGTCGGCATTGAGGATGCCGGGCTCGACCACGGCGAGGAGGTCGTCCGGCCGCACCTCGAGGACGGCGTCCATCCGGCGGAGGGAGAGGACGATCTCCCCCTCACCGGCGTTGGCGGCCCCGGCGAGCCCGGTCCCGGCACCGCGAACGACGACGGGCGTGCGCGTGGCCGTGGCGATGCGCAGGGTCTGCTGCACGTCGTCCACGCTCTCGGCATGGACGACGGCCAGGGGGAGGCCCACCGCGGCATGACCGGAGCGGTCGGCTCTGGCCTCGCGCCGCGCCTGCTCGCTGACGTCCACGCGCGCCCCGAGGGCGTCGCGGAGCAGCGAGACGACGCTCACGACCGTGCGCTCATGCCAGCGCGCGGCGTCCGCTGAGGACCCCGGCGACGACGGCCACCAGCGCGAACGCCGTGCCGATGAGGGCCTGGCCCATGGACCACCACGCGATGGTCACGCCGACGTAGATGAAGAGCTCGACGACCGCGCGGAGGAAGGGGTGCACGCGGAGCACCGGGCGCGGGGAGAGGAACAGCGCCCACAGCAGGAGGGCGACGACGGGGGCGCCGACGCCGATCACGACGTTCCACGGCAGGTCCCAGCTCGCGAACCCCCACAGGGCGAGCGAGGCGATCGCCGCGATGAGGACGACGACGCGCACGATGTCGAGGGCCGTGAGGGCCGGACGATCGACGCCGGCGACAGGGGAGGAATCCGGGGTCATGCGTCCAGTCTATTCCGCGACCGGAGCGTCCTCCGCCGGAGCCGGGGCCTCCGCGGCCGGGGCCTCCTCGGCCGGGGCGGGAGCAGCCGGTGCAGCTTCGGGGGCCGGTGCGGGCTCCGTCGGCGCGGGCTCCACGGGTGCAGGAGCTGCCTCGACCTCGTCGGCGGGTGTCGCGGTGTCCTCAGAGACGGCGGGCGCCGGGGCCTCGACCGGAGCGGTCACCGGCTCGGCCTCGTCGATGACGACCGCCGTCTGCTCGACGGGCGCAGCGGCCGCAGCGCGCTCATCGGCCGCCGCGTCCTCGGGCTGCAAGGCGTAGAGCGTGGTGACGGCCGACGGGGCGCCCGCTCCGGAGGGGAGGACGTAGCGGAAGGTCACGGGCACGAGACTGGCGAACACGAACTGGTCCAGCGAGGCGCGGAGTTCGAGGGTGCCGGTGCCGTCCTCGCCGAGGACGACGCTGCCGGCGTCTGCGGTGCCGAGGAGAGCCTGCACGATCGTGCCCGGGGCTCCGGCGATCGGCACGAGGTAGTACCAGTGCAGATCATCGCCGAGCCAGTAGTCGGCGGGGCTCCAGGTGGGCGGCTCCGTCGGGATCGCAGGATCCACGGGGTCCACAGGGCCGACGGGGTCCACCGGGTCGACAGGGTCCACCGGATCCACGGGATCCACGGGGTCGACCGGATCGACAGGGTCCACCGGATCCACAGGGTCGACCGGATCGACAGGGTCCACCGGATCCACGGGGTCGACCGGATCGACAGGGTCCACGGGATCGATCGGGTCCACCGGAGCGACGGGCGGCAGCGTGGCCTCAGGAAGCGCCGTGGGGACATCCGGGGCGGCGGGAGCCGCGTCGGGTCCGGTCTCCGAGGAGACCGGCGGAGCCGCCTCGTCCTCTGCGGGCGGAGCCGGCGGCTGCTCGACGTCCGGCATCTCGATCACCACGGGCTCGTCGAGGTCGAGCGACGAGTCCGGCGCGATGTCGGTCGTGATCGACGACGGATCGGTGTCGGAGGCGCTGGGCAGCGAGGTCGCCGGGTTCGAACCGGTGAGGCCGGGGACGATCGCCGCAGCGGCGACCACTCCGGCCACCACGAGGGCGGCGGACCCGGCACCGACGACGGCGCCCATGCCCGTGAAGACGCCACCCGTGCTCGCGCCCGTGCCGCCGGCGGAGCCGGCTCCCGACCCGGCGGCGCCGGAGCCGGCTGCCGCGGCCTGACCGATGCCGCCGTCGCCGACGAAGACCGCACCCGGAATGGTCGACGACATCCCCGCCACTGCCAGGACCGGTGCACCGCCCTGGAGGGCGGCGAGGTACCCGGAGGCGCCGGTGGCGCCGAGGACGAGCGGGAGCAGCACGAGGGCGAGGCGCTTGGAGACGTCCTTGGCCTCGGCGGCGACGATCATGCAGCGCGCGCACTCGTCGAGGTGCAGCTCCAGGCGACGGTGGTCGCGGGTGGCGAGGTTGCCGCGCGAGTAGGCGCCGAGATGCTCGATCGTCCACTGGCACTCGGAGCCGGGGCTCGCGCTGCGCAGGTGCGCCTGGATCCACGCCTCGCGGAGCCCTTCGCGGGCCCGGAAGGCGAGCTGCGACACCGCGCCGGCCTTCATGCCGAGGAGCGGAGCCACCTCCTGGGGCTTCATCTGCTCGATCTCGGTGTACCAGAGAACTTCCTGCCACCGGGAGGGGAGGCTGCGGAACGCCTGGGCCGTGAGGCTGCGGTCGAGCGCCTCGTTCGTGGCGTGCTCGGTGCTGTCCGGGTCGGCGACCGTGTCGAGTTCGTCGATCGCGGTCTCGCGGCGTGCTCGTCCCCAGGCGGCCGCCGTGTTGCGGATGCTCGTGAAGAGGTAGGCGCGGAACGAGCCGTTGGGGCCGCCGCCCTTGAGGATCGCCTGGTAGATGCGGGTGTAGGACTCCTGCACCAGGTCGTCCGGATCGATCGAGGAGGTCACCGAGCGTGCGACCGCCATTCCGGACGGGTAGTGCCGCCTCCAGAGTTCCCCGAACGCCCCCTTGTCGCCGGAGCGGACGCGGAGGATCAGGTCGGCATCGCCGATGGTGTCGTCTGGTGTGGTGTTCTCTCGGTGCACGGTCATCCATCTGGTCCCGGGGCACACAACCGTCCCCAGGAGGAGAGACGCGAGAAGGCGTCTTTCATTACGCGGTCCCTCCATTGTCTCGCGAAATCGGCATGCTGGCCAGCCCCAGGACGGACTCGGAGCCGATGCTCGGGATCGGCTCCTCGAGCGCGGTGACGACGCCCGCGGAAGGGAGCGGCGAAGAATTCTCAAACTTTTTCGGAGAACCGCGTAATGAACCGGGGGCACCCTCGTCTCTTCCGGTAGAGACAGCCGAAATGGACTCCACCGGGGGGCGGAGTTCCGGCGCTGGTGCGGGGGGTACTGCACCAGTGGGCGGGTCGGGATCCTCGGGGGAGGAGCTCCCGGCCCCGCCCGCTCGAGCGGGAGGGAATGGGCCGCCGATCTGGGGAGAACGGCGGCCCACCACTCCCACACCTGCGAGACGCACGTCACCGATCTGGGGAGTCCGGTGACACCGTCTCGTCCGATCGACCGGAGACCGCAGTGCTGCGCGTCGCGCGGAGCGCTGTCGTCCTAGGCGGGCAGCGCCGGTCCCGTCCAGACCCGCGCGACGCGCAGCTCCGCGTCCAGGAGCACCGCATCGCCGAGCAGGCCGGGGCGCAGCGCGCCGAGGTGGGCGTCACGTCCGATCGCGCGGGCCGGGGTCTCCGTGAGCGCCCGCACGACCTCCGGCAGCGGCACGCCCGCCGCCACCGCCCGCTGCAGCGCGACGTCCTGGGTCAGGGTGGAGCCGGCGATCGAGCCGGTGTCGTCGGCGCGGGCCACGCCGTTCTCGACGGTGACCTTGACCGCACCGAGGTCGTACTTGCCGTCGGCGCTCCCGGCCGCGGCCATGGCGTCGGTGATGAGCGCCACGCGCTGCGGCGCCGCGTCGAACACGAGCTTGACGACGTGCGGGTCGAGGTGCACGTCGTCGGCGATGGCCTCCAAGATCACCCGGTGGTCGGCGGCCGCAGCCAGCACCGGTCCGGGCGCGCGGTGGTGGATGCCGGGCATCGCGTTGAACGCGTGGGTCAGCAGCGAGGCACCGGCCTCGAAGGCGGCGACGGCCATCGCGGCGTCGGCGTCGGTGTGCCCCACCGCGGCCGCGGCACCCGCCGCGACGATCTGACGGACCGCGTCGATCCCTCCGGGGAGCTCCGGCGCGATGGTGACCTGACGGACGGTGCCTTCTCCGGCATCCAGCAGACGGGCCACGTCGGCCGGGACGGGGTGCCGCAGCAGCGAGGGCTCATGGGCGCCGTGGTGCCCGGGGTCGAGGAACGGGCCCTCCAGGTGCGAGCCGAGGACGTCCGGGTCGGTCCTGGTCAGGGTGGCGATCAGGGCGACGCTGCGGGCGAGGTCGTCGATCGTGCCCGTGACGAGCGAGATGACGGCCCTGGTGGTGCCGTGCTCGCGGTGCAGATCCCGCCCGGTCCGGATGGCGTCCACACCGTCGTCGTACGCCGCACCCGCTCCGCCGTGACCGTGGATGTCGACGAAGCCCGGCGTGAGCAGCGCGCCCGCGCCCGCCACGGCGGTCGCGTCCACGACCTCCGTCGCGGGCTCCCAGTCCGGTCCGGTGCCGCGGGACGCTACGACGCCGTCCTCGATGCGCACCCAGCCGTCCTCGACGATCTCCCCGCGATCGACGAGGCGGGCGGAGTGGATGACGAGGGAACCGGTCGCGGAGGAGAGGGTCTTCAACGGGCGCTCCAGGGGATCTCGGGGGCGGGGTGGAAATCGACCCCCTCAGCCTTCCACAGCGGCGCGAGGGCGCCGACCCGGGCGCGGAAGGACTCCCACGTGCGGCCCACGCCCTCGCGCGGCGACCAGGCGATCTCGGCCTGCGCGGCGGCACGGGGGAACACGAGCTGCTCCACCTCGTCGAGCGTGCGGGTGGTCTCGGACCACAGCGGCGCCTCGATCCCCAGGATCGCCTCGTCCGGCACGTCGAGGACGACGGTCGGCTCCCACTCGTACGCGCGGCGGACGTCGATGATGGCGGCCCAGGTGAGTCCGAGCGGGAACTCGGCCGTGTACTTCATGTCGAGATAGGTCGCATCCGCCGCCGACATGATGAGGGCTCCGCCGCGCTCGACGAAGTGCGCGGCCTCCTCGGCATGCGTGCCCGTCGGCGTCGTCATGCCCCAGTACTGCCCGATCGTGCCGCGGGCGATGCCGGCCGCCGACCCCATCTCGTGCCACGCGACCGGGGTCTTGCCCTCCTCGACGACGATCGCCGTCGCACGCTCCGCGAAGAGGTCGAAGTCGGCCTGGGGTGTGCCGAGGGACTCGTCTCCTCCGATGTGGATGTAGGGCCCCGGGGTCATCTCGGCGAGCTCGCGGACGACGTCGCGGACGAACCGGTACGTCTCCTCCTCGTGGATGCGCACGCTGGAGTGCCCGACGCCCCAGCCCAGGTAGGGCTCTCCGGCCACGGGGAGCGGCTGGCCGAGCTGCTCGGACTGGGCGACCAGCGCGTCGTTCAGCACCGGGGCCTCGACCAGCTCCGGATAGGCCACGCCGATCGCGTGGGTGTGGCCGGGGAGGTCGACCTCGGGGATCACGATCATGTGGCGCGCCGCCGCGTACGCCACGATCTCGCGGTAGTCGTCCTTGGTGTAGAAGCCGCCGGGGGCGCCGTCGGCCGCGGTGGCGGCGGCGCGCTCGGTGAGCAGCGGCCAGGAGTCGATGTGCACGCGCCAGCCCTGGTCGTCGGTGAGGTGCAGGTGCAGGTGGTTGAACTTCAGCGCGCTGGTGCTGTCGATGAACCGCTTCACGTCGTCGACCCCGAAGAAGTGCCGCGCCACGTCGAGCATCACGCCGCGGCGGGCGAAGCGCGGGGCGTCGGCGATGTCGGCGCGGAGCAGCGCCCAGCCGGCGTCGTCCTCCCGGAGCAGCTGCAGCAGCGTCTGGACCCCGTAGAAGAGCCCCGCCTCATCGGCGCCGATGAGGATGGCGCGGTCGCCGACCTCGAGCGCGTAGCCCTCCGGCGCGGACGAGGCCGCGTCGACGAACAGCTCGATCTCGGCGGGGCCGGAGTCCACCGCGGTGAGGCGGAGGCCGGTGCGGCGTTCGACGGCGTCGATCAGCTGTCCGGCGGCGGGGGAGGTGCCGAGCACGCGCGTCGTCGCGGCGAGCGGCAGACGTCCCTCCCTGGCCTTCGCGGACACCGGAGCGGGGACGAGGGGCAGATCAAGAGGTAGGACCATGAACAAAACCTAGCCAACGAAACGCCGCAGGGGAACAGGGGATCGAAACGATTCTGCAGACGGTGGGCACGATGCCCGAAACGACCGCGTGCGCGGCGTCGCGCATCGGCTATGCTCGTAACCGTCGCGACTGGCGTCTGGGTGGACAACCACCGGGGAGCGACTGACCACGGAATTCGACCGCGCGCCTGGGCCGATAGGAACACCCTTTTCGAATCCGTCGTCAAAAGGAGCACGTCATGACCGACCGTTACTTCAACGCCCCGCTGTCCGAGGTCGACCCGGAGATCGCCGAGGTCCTCGATCGCGAGCTGAAGCGTCAGCAGACCTTCCTCGAGATGATCGCCTCGGAGAACTTCGTCCCCGTCTCGGTCCTGCAGTCGCAGGGCTCGGTGCTCACCAACAAGTACGCCGAGGGCTACCCCGGCCGCCGCTACTACGGCGGCTGCGAGGAGGTCGACGTCGCGGAGGAGCTCGCCATCTCCCGCGCCAAGAGCCTGTTCGGCGCCGAGTTCGCGAACGTCCAGCCGCACTCCGGTGCGTCCGCGAACGCCGCGGTCCTGCACGCGATCGCCCGCCCCGGCGACACCCTGCTCGGCCTCTCGCTCGACCAGGGCGGCCACCTCACGCACGGCATGAAGATCAACTTCTCCGGCCGCCTGTACGACATCGTGGCCTACGGGGTCGACGCCGAGACCTCGACGATCGACATGGACGAGGTCCGCCGCCTCGCCATCGAGCACAAGCCCAAGGTCATCATCGCCGGGTGGTCCGCCTACCCGCGGACGATGGACTTCGCCGCGTTCCGTGCCATCGCCGACGAGGTGGGCGCGATCCTCTGGGTCGACATGGCGCACTTCGCCGGCCTCGTCGCCGCCGGCCTGCACCCCAACCCGGTGCCGCACGCGCACGTCGTGTCCTCCACCGTGCACAAGACCATCGGCGGCCCCCGCTCGGGCTTCATCCTCACCAACGACGCCGACCTCGCCAAGAAGATCAACACCGCGGTCTTCCCCGGCCAGCAGGGTGGTCCGCTGATGCACGTGATCGCGGCGAAGGCGACCGCCTTCAAGCTCGCCGGCACGCCGGAGTTCAAGGAGCGCCAGGAGCGTGTGCTGCGCGGGGCGAAGCTCATCGCCGAGCGCCTGTCGCAGCAGGACGTGAAGGACGCCGGCATCGCCGTGCGCTCGGGCGGCACGGACGTGCACCTCGTGCTCGTCGACCTCCGCGACGCCGAGATCGACGGCAAGCAGGCGGAGGACCTCCTCCACGACATCCACATCACCGTGAACCGCAACGCCGTGCCGAACGACCCGCGTCCGCCGATGGTGACCTCGGGCCTGCGGATCGGCACGCCCGCGCTCGCGACCCGCGGCTTCGGCGACGCCGAGTTCACCGAGGTGGCCGACATCATCGCCCTCGCGCTGCTCCCCGGTGCCGACATCGAGGCGCTCCGCGCCCGCGTGGACGCGCTCGCCGCGGCCTTCCCGCTCTACCCGGACCTGCAGCAGTGACCGCGGTCGTCCTCGACGGCAAGGCGGCGGCGGCCGAGATCCGCGCCGAGCTGACGGAGCGGGTCGCTGCGCTGAAGGAGAAGGGCGTCACCCCCGGCATCGCCACGGTGCTGGTGGGAGCCGACCCCGCCTCGCAGCTCTACGTGGGCATGAAGCACCGGCAGTCCGAGGCGATCGGGATGAACTCGATCCAGCGCGAGCTGCCGGCTGACGCCACCCAGGCCGACGTCGAGGCGCTGATCGACGAGCTCAACGCCGATCCCGCCTGCCACGGGTACATCGTGCAGCTGCCGCTGCCGAAGCACCTCGACACCGACGCGATCCTGGAGCGGATCGATCCGGCGAAGGACGCGGACGGGCTGCACCCGACCAACCTCGGGCGCCTCGTCCTCAACGTGAACGCGCCGATCCACACGCCGCTGCCGTGCACCCCGCGCGGGGTCATCGAGCTGCTGCTGCGCAACGACTACGACCTCAAAGGCAAGCACGTCGTGGTCGTCGGTCGGGGTGTCACGATCGGGCGTTCGATCGGGCTGCTGCTGACGCGTCGCGACCTCAACGCCACGGTCACGCTGACGCACACCGGCACGGTCGACATGCCGCGTTACCTCCGCGAGGCCGACGTGATCGTGGCGGCGGCCGGCGTGAAGCACCTCATCCGCGCCGAGGACGTCAAGCCCGGAGCCGCGGTGCTGGATGTCGGCGTGACCCGCGAGACCGACCCGGAGACCGGGAAGAACCTCGTCTTCGGCGACGTCGCTCCCGAGGTCGCCGAGGTCGCCGGGTACCTGTCGCCGAATCCGGGAGGGGTGGGGCCGATGACCGTCGCCCTGCTCATGACCAACGTCGTCGAGGCGGCCGAGCGGACGGTCTGACCTCCGCGCCGCGCCCGCAGATTCACGCGAACGCCGCAGGGATCCCGGGGATCTCTGCGGCGTTCGTGCGATTCGGCGGACTCAGCCCTGGCCGTGCAGCGAACTCTCCACGCCGCTGATCCGGGCCTGCTCGTCGAAGCGGATCGTCGCGGTGCCCGAGGCGTCCGTCACCGTGGCGCCGGAGAAGGACTCGTCCGTCCAGGTGAGGGTCCAGCCGGCGAGACGCGCGAGGTCCCAGACCGCCGTGCGGGCGTCGGGGAGGGGCGTCTGCGCGAGGGTGCGGGGCAGGGCCGCCACCGTGTCGGCGACCGTGAGCGGGGCGAGCGGGGCGTCGAGCAGGAACACCGCGCGGGTGCCGCCGTCGACGGGGGCCGAGTAGTAGGGGGAGCGCCCGGTGAGCTCCACCGCCACGCCGCCGATCGTGTGCGCCGCGCGGGCGATCCACTCCGCGTCGCCCGAGGCATCGGCCGGGAACGGGACCTCGGGGGCGGTGAGATCGGCGATCCCGTGCTGCTCGCCGTACGCGCGGAGCCGCGCTGCGACACCCTGGGGGTCGCCCTGGGGGTGCGCCCATGCCCACAGCAGCGAGCGGGGGCCGGGGGCGATCGTGGCGATGAGGTGCGCGCGGGTCACGAGCTGCCGGGTCGGGTCGTCGTTCGCGGTGAAGGTCAGCGTTCCCGCCGCGAGGTCGGCGTCCCACCGGTGCTCGCCGAGCGCATCGGCGGCCGCGGAGAGGGCGTCCTGGCGGAGCGCGGTGAAGAGGGCGGCACGGTCGGCGAGGGGCTGCAGCGGGGGGAAGGTCATGCCCACAGTCTCGCCGGGATTGCTATGAATCCGCCACTCCCGCGCGCTCCGGGACGGCCGCCGCGGGCCGCCCCATCCGCCACACCGCGGGGACGAGCAGGGTGATCAGGGCGATCGCCGCATAGAGGACCGCGGAGGTGGTGAGCACGGTGGCCGGCTCCGCGTGCGTGATGAGCCAGCCGTACACGAGCGTGCCGATGGGCATCACGACGAAGCTGCCGAGCATGTCGTAGCTCGCGACCCGCGAGAGCTTCTCCCCGGGGATGTTCTCCATCATCGCGAGGTTCCAGCCTGTCGCGAAGACCTCGGCTCCGGCTCCGGCGACGAACGCCGCCATCGCGAGCATGACCACGGCCGGGTGCACGCCGAGGAGGGTGAGCGGCAGGGCGAACGCCGCCATCCCGATCATCCCGTAGCGCAGGGGCCGGCGGAGCGGGAACCACATCAGCAGCAGGGTCATCACCAGGACTCCTGCGCCCTCCGCGCTCACGACCCACCCCCAGCCGGAGATGCCGAGGCGATCGTCGTTCTTCGCGATGTACGGGCCGACGACGCCCCAGGCGCCCACGTGGATCGCGTTCATGATCATGAAGGCCAGCACGATGGTCCACAGCCAGGAGCGGCTCCAGAACTCGTGCCACCCCACCCGGAGGTCGTGGAACATCGTGGTGCCGCCGGAGGCCGCGGGCGGCGGGAGCTTCACGAGCGCGAGGACCGGGATCGCGAGCAGCCACCCCGCCGCCTGCACGACCATGGCCCACGCGGGTCCTGCGGTGGCGACCAGGACGCCCGCGACGACCGGTCCGCCGATCGTGACGGCCGAGCGGACGAACGACAGCATCGCGTTCGCCTGCTGGAGGTGCGCGGGGGTGGTCAGCTGCGGGATGATGCCCTGCATCGCGGGGAGCACGAACGCGGACGAGGCGCCGTTGATCGCGGAGAGCACGGCGAGGAGCGGGACCGTGGCCGTGCCGGTGAACAGGAGAGCCGCCATCGCTCCGACCGACAGGATGTCCACGACGTAGCAGGACTGGATGATGAGAGCGCGGGGGAGGCGGTCGGCGACGACGCCCCCGAACAGGACGAACACGATGTTGCTGATCGTGAAGGCGGCCAGCACGATCGAGAGCGACCGGGCGTCGTTGTCGATCTCGAGCACCGCGAAGGCCAGGGCGATGGCCGACATCGAGCCCGTGACGAGCGTCAGGGTGCGCGCGAGGAAGAACCACCGGAATTTGCGGTCCTGCATCGCCGCCAGTCTGTGCACCGGCTCATCCTTCCCGGCCGCTTCGAATCGCGCAAATGGCCCCATTCCGGCCGCGGATGGAGCCAGGTGCGCGACTCGAAGTCAGTAGCTGGGGCGGCCGGAGGCGTCGGAGCGGGGGAGGAAGCGGGCGGCGAGGGCCTCGGAGGCACGGGCGAGGAGGGCGACGTCGGCGCCCACGGCCACGAAGTCCGCACCCGCCGCGAGATACGCGTCGGCGGCGGAGGGATCGAAGGCGTTCACGCCCACGGGCTTCCCGGCACCGTGCACCGCGGCGAACACCGACTCCACAGCGGCGACCACGTCCGGATGCGTCTGCTGTCCGAGCAGGCCCATCGACGCGGACAGGTCGGAGGGGCCGACGAACACCGCGTCCACCCCGTCGACCGCGGCGATGTCGGCGGCGGCCCCGACCCCCGCGGCCGTCTCGATCTGCACCGTGAGCGACACGTGCTGCGCCGACTCCTGCAGGTAGCGGTCGACGCGGTTCCAGCGGGCGCTGCGGGCGAGGGCGCTGCCGACGCCGCGGACGCCCTCGGGGGGATAACGGGTCGCGGCCACGGCAGCCCTGACCTCGTCGGCGGACGACACCATCGGCACGATGAGGTTCTGCGCGCCGAGGTCGAGCACCTGCTTGATCGCGACCGCATCGTTGAAGGGCACCCGGACGAGCGGGGCGACCGGATAGGCCGCGACCGCCTGGAGCTGGGTCAGCACGGACTCGAGCGTGTTCGCCGAGTGCTCCATGTCGATGAGCAGCCAGTCCAGCCCGGAGCCCGCGGCGACCTCGGCGAGCAGCGGGCTCCCGGAGCACACCCACATCCCCACGAAGGGACGATCGGACGCGGCGAGCTGCGCGCGGAAGGACGGGTCTAGACGAAGCGGCATGTGATGGTCCCCATCGGTCCGTAGTCGCACAGCACCTCGTCGCCGCGCGACACCCACATCGGGCGTGTGAACGATCCTGCCAGGATGATCTCGCCCGCCTCCAGACGCGCGCCGTGCTGATGGAACTTGTTCGCGAGCCACGCGACCCCGGTGGCCGGATGCCCGAGCACGCCGGCGGCGACACCGGTCTCCTCGATCTCCCCGTTGCGGGACAGCACGCCGGGCACCCACCGCAGGTCGATCTCGTCCGGGCGCTTGCGCACCGTCCCCAGCACCATCGCCCCGTACGCGGCGTTGTCGCTGATGGTGTCGACGATCGTGCGGCCCTCGAGCTCGATGTGCGAGTTCAGCACCTCGAGGGCCGGCACGGCGTAGTCGATCGCGGCGAGGGCGTCCTCCAGTGTGCAGTCGGGGCCCTCCAGCGGTTCCTTGAGCACGAACGCCAGCTCGACCTCGATGCGGACGTTGGAGAAGTGATCCGTGGGGATCTCCGCGCCCGACTCGTACACGGTGTCGTCGAACATGACGCCGTAGTCGGGCTCGGTGATCCCCGTCGCCTGCTGCATGGCCTTCGACGTCAGGCCGATCTTGCGCCCGACCAGCCGGCGGCCCGCCGCGACCTGCGAATCCCGCCACACGCCCTGGATGGCGTAGGAGTCCTCCACGGTCGCCTCCGGGTACCGCGCGGTGATGCGCGGGATCACCCCGTGCGTGCGGTCGGCTTCCGCGAGCTCCGCGGCGATCTGCGCGATGGTCTCCTCAGGCAGCATGAGCGTCTCCTAGAGCTGGTGGCCGAGCTTGTACTCGCCCTGCTTGTACTCGGGCATCGAGGTCTCGCCCTCGTCCGCGCGGGTGTAGGAGAAGCCGTCGGCGCCGATCGTCACGGCCATCTCGCTGGAGTCCGTGCGGGCGACGACGGGCTGCGGGTTGCCGTCGAGGTCGAGCACGAGCGAGGCGTCGGTGTACCAGGAGGGCACCACCGGGGTGCCCCACCAGTCGCGGCGCTGGTTGTCGTGCACGTCCCACGTGACGACCGGGTTGTCCGGGTCGCCGGTGTAGTAGTCCTGCGTGTAGATCTCGACGCGGTGGCCGTCCGGGTCGCGCAGGTAGAGGTAGAACGCGTTGGAGACGCCGTGCCGGCCGGGGCCGCGCTCGATGGCGTCGGAGCGGCGCAGCGCCCCGAGCTTGTCGCAGATCGCGAGGATGTTGTGCTTCTCGTGCGTCGCGAAGGCGACGTGGTGCATGCGCGGACCGTCGCCGCCCGTCGCCGCGGTGTCGTGCACGGTGGGCTTGCGGCGCATCCACGCGGCGTACACGGTGCCCTCGTCGTCCTGGATGTCCTCCGTCACGCGGAAGCCGAGGTCCTGGTAGTGGCGCACCGCGCGCGGCACGTCGGGGGTGACCTGGTTGAAGTGGTCGAGGCGCACGAGCTCGCCGGGGGTGTGCAGGTCGTACCGCCAGGACAGGCGCTCCACGTGCTCGGTGGCGTAGAAGAACTCGTACGGGAAGCCGAGCGGGTCGACGACGCGCACGGAGTCGCCGATGCCCTTCACGAAGCCGTTCTCCTGACGACGGACGTCGCAGCCGAGCTCGGTGTAGAACTCCACGGCGCGGTCGAGGTCCTCCGCGGCGCGCACCCGGTATGAGAACGCGGCGACCGCGGCGATGGGCCCCTGACGCAGCACGAGGTTGTGGTGGATGAACTCCTCGGTCGAGCGCAGGTAGATCGCCTCGTCGTCCTCCTCGGTCACGTACAGGCCCAGGATGTCGACGTAGAACTGCCGCGAGGCGGCCAGGTCGGTCACGACGAGCTCCATGTACGCGCAGCGCAGGATGTCCGGCGGCGTGCTCTTCGGCGTCGCGACGGGGTTGTCGCTCTGGATCGGGGCCTCCTGGCTCACGTAGTAGCCGGAGGAGGTGAGGGTCTTGGCGGTCTTGTCGGTCATGTCAGCGTCCTTGCTTGTGTCCGGCGGGCGTCAGTTCTTGCCGAACGTCGGGTTGTGCGGGGTCGAGGCGAGCGTGATGTGCACGCTCTGCTGGTCGGTGTAGAAGTCGATGGAGCGGTAGCCGCCCTCGTGGCCCAGGCCCGACGCCTTCACGCCGCCGAACGGCGTGCGGAGGTCGCGGACGTTGTTGCTGTTCAGCCACACCATGCCGGCCTCGACGGACTGCGCGAACGTGTGGGCGCGCTTGAGGTCGTTCGTCCAGATGTAGGCCGCGAGGCCGTACTTCGTGTTGTTCGCGAGCGCCAGCGCCTCCTCGTCGGAGTCGAACGGGGTGATCGCGACGACCGGGCCGAAGATCTCCTCCTGGAAGATGCGGGCGTCGGGGGCCACGTCGGCGAACACCGTCGGGGCGACGAAGTTCCCCTCTTCGAAGCCCTCGGGACGACCGCCGCCGGCGACCAGACGGCCCTCGGTCTTGCCGATCTCGACGTAGGACATCACCTTGTCGTAGTGCTCGGGGTGCACGAGAGCGCCGACCTCGGTCTCGGGGTCGTGCGGGTAGCCGACCTTGACGCGCTGCGCCTGCGCGGCGTAGCGCTCCACGAACTCCTCGTAGATCGAGCGCTCCACGATGATGCGGGACCCGGCGGTGCAGCGCTCGCCGTTGAGGGAGAAGACGCCGAAGATGGTCGCGTCGACGGCGGCCTCCAGGTCGGCGTCCGCGAAGACCACGGCGGGCGACTTGCCGCCGAGCTCCATCGACAGGCCCTTGAGGAACGGCGCGGCGTTGCCGAAGATGATCTGCCCCGTGCGGCTCTCGCCGGTGAAGGAGATGAGCGGCACGTCGGGGTGCTTCACCAGCGCGTCGCCGGCGTCTTCGCCGAGGCCGTTGACGAGGTTGAAGACGCCCTGCGGCAGGCCCGCCTCCTCGAAGATGCCCGCCCACAGCGAGGCGGAGAGGGGCGTGAACTCGGCAGGCTTGAGGACGACCGTGTTGCCGGTGGCGAGCGCGGGGCCGAGCTTCCAGGACTCGAGCATGAACGGCGTGTTCCACGGGGTGATGAGCCCGGCGACGCCGATCGGCTTGCGGTTGACGTAGTTCATCTGCTTGCCCGGCACCTTGAAGGCGTCGTC
This sequence comes from Microbacterium sp. HSID17254, assembly GCF_003989315.1. Classification (NCBI taxonomy): domain Bacteria; kingdom Bacillati; phylum Actinomycetota; class Actinomycetes; order Micrococcales; family Microbacteriaceae; genus Microbacterium; species Microbacterium sp. HSID17254. The sequence continues at coordinate 9,707 of NZ_RBLT01000019.1, read as the reverse complement.
GGCCTGGGCGACGATCAGGTCGGCGAAGAAGCGGAAGTTCTCGGCGGCGCGGCGGGCCTGACCGAGGGCCTGCGTGATCGGCAGGCCGGAGTCGTACGACTCCAGCTCCGCGAGCCGGGCGTCCCGCGACTCCACGATGTCGGCGATCCTGTGCAGCACGCGCGAGCGCTCACGCGGGAGCATCCGCGGCCAGGGACCTTCGTCGAAGGCGCGCTTGGCGGCGGCGACGGCCCGCTCGATGTCGGCCTTCTTGCCGGCGGCGGCCGTCGTGTAGGTCTGGTTCGTCACCGGATCGAGCACGTCGAACGTGTCGCCGTCGATCGAGTCGACGAAGGCGCCGTCGATGTAGTGCTGGATGTGGTCGGGCAGGTCGGCGGGGATGCGGGAGTCGGTCATGATGCTTCTCCTTCGGCGGGGACGGAACGGGTGTGCAGGGCGTCGAGGAACGCGTCCCTCGTGCGCCACCGGTGGTTGCGGGCGGCGAGCTCGATCTCCAGCGGCTCAGCGCCGTCGCGGATCAGCTCGAGGATCTGGGTGTGCTCGTCGACCGAGTGGTGGGCGCGGCCGGGCACGTAGGCGAAGGTCGAGTCGCGGATGCCGGACAGCCGGGCCCAGCCGCGGTGCACGAGGTCGAGCAGGTGCGGGTTGGGGCACGGCTCGAACAGCACGGAGTGGAACTGCCGGTTGAGCTCGGTGAACGTGTGCGGGTCGAAGTGGTCGAGCAGGCGGCTCATGCGCTCGTTGACCTCGGCGGCCTGCGCGAGCGCGTCCGCGTCGAGCAGGGGAGCGGACAGCGCGGTGGCCGCCCCTTCGACGAGTCCGAGCGTCTGCATCGTGTGGGCGTACTCGCCCTCGTCCACGAGGGTCACGCGGGCGCCGACGTTGCGCTCGAAGGTCACGAGCCCCTCGGCCTCCAGGCGGCGGATCGCCTCGCGCACCGGGACCACGCTCATCCCCAGCTCCTCGGCGATCGGACCGAGGACCAGGCGGTAGCCAGGGCCGTAGGTGTGCGCCGAGATGCGCGCGCGGATCCAGGCGTACGCCTGCTCCGACTTGCTGGCGCTCTCGACCGTGCTCACTTCCGCTCCGCTCCGGTGCCGGTCGCCTGCTCGTAGCGGGCGCGCCATTCGGCGTTCATCGGGAAGAGGCCGTCGACCGGGTGCCCGGCGGCGACCTGCTCGGCGATCCAGGCGTCCTCGATCTCCTGGGCCACGGCGTCGGCGGCGACCTCGGCGGCGAGAGCCGGCGGGATCACGATCACGCCGTCGCTGTCGCCGACGATGATGTCGCCGGGCTGCACGGTGGCACCGCCGCACGAGATCGTCACGTCGACGTCCCACGGCACGTGCTTGCGGCCGAGCACCGAGGGGTGCGCACCCTGCGAGAAGACGGGAAGCCCGATCTCGGCGACGGCCTGGAAGTCGCGGACACCGCCGTCGGTGACCACGCCCGCCGCGCCGCGGGTCTGCGCGCGCAGGGCGAGGATGTCGCCGAGCGTGCCGGTGGTCGCGTCGCCGCGGGCCTCGATGACGATGACCTCGCCTGCGGCGACCGCGTCGAACGCGCGCTTCTGGGCGTTGTACCCGCCGCCGTGACTGCGGAACAGGTCTTCGCGGAACGGCACGAAGCGGAGGGTCTTGGCGGTGCCGACGATCTTCGTATCCGGGAGGTTGGCGGAGACGCCGTCGATGAAGCAGGAGTGGTGTCCGCGCTTGCGCAGCTGGGCCGAGAGGCCGGCGGTGGGGGCTTCGAGGAGCTGGGCGCGGAGCTCGGGGGTGAGCGTGGGCGCGGTGTCCTCGGCGGGCAGGCCGGCGAGCTCGCGGGAGCCCCAGGCCTCGGTGCGCTGGAGGTCGTCCACCGCGGGGAGCGAGCCGAGGTCGCCGTCGAAGGGGACATCCCCCTGCGTGACCGTCGTGACCAGGCGGCCGGACGTGGGGGCGCCGGGGGCGTCCGGGGCGTCGACCTCGATCTCGACCACGTCGCCGGGGACGATGACCGACGAGCCCGCGGGGGTGCCCGTGAGGATCACGTCGCCGGTCTCCAGCGTGAAGTGCTGGGAGAGGTCGGCGACGAGCTGGGCCAGCGGGAAGATGAGGCCGGCGGTGGTGTCGTCCTGGCGGAGCTCGCCGTTCACCCAGGCGCGCACGCGGAGGGCCGCCGGGTCGACCGTGCGGGCGTCGATCAGCTCCGGACCGAGCGGGGTGTACCCGTCGCCGCCCTTGGAGCGGACGTTGGAGCCCTTGTCGTTGGCGCGCAGATCGTAGAGACCGAGATCGTTCGAGGCGGTCACCCACTGTACGTGGTCCCAGGCGTCGGCGAGGGCGACCCGGCGGGCCGGGGCGCCGATGATCAGCGCGATCTCCCCTTCGAACGCGAGCAGCTCGGTGCCGGCGGGACGCTCGACGGTGCCGCCGGAGACCCCGACCGAACTGGCCGGCTTGAAGAAATAGGAGGGGTGGGCGGGGCGTCGACCGCGCTGGTCGGCCCGCGAGGCGTAGCTCAGGTGGATCGCGATGATCTTCCCCGGGCGGGCGATGGTGTCCGTCACGGATGCGCCTCCTCGCGCTCGTCAGGACGCATTGTGCGTCGTATCCGAAATCATATATCATCGTCTCACCCCTCGGCAAGCGGATCGGATTCACGTCCGGGCGCGCCGTGACAACGCGGTCACAAGCACAAAGGAGACACCCCATGAGCGGGCAGTCACAGGGTGGGTTCACGCCCACCGGAACCATCGCGACGGCGGCCGACCGGCGTCGTGTCGTCTTCGCCACCGTCGTCGGGACCACCGTCGAGTGGTACGACTTCTTCATCTACGCCACGGCGGTCGGGCTGGTCTTCGGACAGCTCTTCTTCGCGCCGCTCGGCGCCAACAGCGCTCTCGTCGGCTTCGCCACGGTCGGTGTGAGCTTCCTCTTCCGGCCCCTCGGCGCGTTCCTCGCCGGCCACTACGGCGACAAGCTCGGCCGCAAGGCCGTGCTGATGTGGACGCTGATCCTCATGGGGGCCGCGACCGCCCTGATCGGTCTGCTCCCCACGTACGAGACCATCGGCGTCATGGCGCCGATCCTCCTCGTGCTGCTGCGCATCGTGCAGGGCATCTCGGCCGGCGGCGAGTGGGGCGGCGCGGTGCTGATGGCCGTCGAGCACGCCCCGCGCAAGAAGCGCGGCATCTTCGGCGCCTCCCCGCAGATCGGCGTGCCGCTCGGCCTGCTGCTCGCGTCGGGGGTCATGGCGCTGATGACCGCGATCGCTCCGGGGGACCAGTTCCTCGCCTGGGGCTGGCGCGTGCCGTTCCTGCTGAGCGTCGTGCTGATCCTCGTCGGCTACTACGTCCGCCGTCGCGTGGAGGAGAGCCCGGTGTTCGCCGAGCTCGCCGAGCGCAAGGAGAAGGCGAAGATGCCGATCGTGCAGCTCTTCCGCAAGCACCTGCTGCTCGTCATCATCGCCGCCCTCGTCTTCGCCGGGAACAACGCCGTGGGCTACATGACCACCGGCGGCTACATCCAGGGCTATGCCACGAACCCCGAGGGGCCCATCGGCCTCGAGCGCGGGCCCGTGCTGTGGGCGGTCACCGGATCGGCCGTCACCTGGCTGCTCACCACGCTGCTGGCCGGCTGGGTGTCCGACCGCATCGGCCGTCGCACGACCTACCTCATCGGCTGGGTGCTCCAGCTCGTCGGCGTGTTCACGCTGTTCCCGCTCGTCAACACCGGCGAGGTGGGGCTGCTGTTCGCCGGTCTCGCGATCCTCACGATCGGCCTGGGCTTCACCTACGGGCCGCAGGCGGCGCTGTACACCGAGCTGTTCCCCGCGAGCATCCGGTTCTCCGGCGTCTCCATCTCGTACGCGATCGGCGCGATCGCCGGTGGCGCCTTCGCGCCCACGATCGCGACGTTCATCGTCGATCAGACCGGCTCCACCGAGGCGGTCACCTGGTACCTCGCGGGCATGACCCTCCTCGGCCTCGTCGCCACGCTCCTGCTGCGCGACCGCTCGGGCATCCCGCTCGGTCCGGACCACGAGGAGGAGCAGTCCGTCAGCCCGATCCGCGGGCTCGCGAAGGTCTGACCTCCCTGCCACGAGAGCGCACGTCCCTGAGGGGCGTGCGCTCTCGTGTGTTCCGGCTCAGCCCTCGAGGGCCTCGCGGATGAGGTCGGCGGAGCGCCGGAGGCGCGCGGCGATCTCCCCGTCGTCCAGGTCGGTCGCGACGTGCACGACCGCGATCGCGGCGGGACGCTGGCCGCGCAGACGCAGCGGGACGGCGACGGACTGGACCGTGGGGATGACCTCGTCGTGGCTCGTGGCGTAGCCGCGCGCGGCGGCGCTGTCGACGTCGGCGCGCAGGGCGGGGGAGATGGCGACGGGAACCTCCGCGCCGTCGAGCTGCGCGAGGATCGCCTTCCCTGGGGCGCCGACCGTGACGGAGTGCCGCGCGCCGGGCCGCTGGGCGACGCTGGCGACGGCGTGCCGCGGCTCGACGCTGGCGAGGGTGATGCACTCGGCCCCGTCCAGGACGGCGAGGAAGCAGGTCATGCCGAGCTCGTTCGCGATGGCGGTGAGCTCCGGCAGGGCCTCGGCCTGGAGGTCGTGGGCGACACCGGCGGCGAGGGCGGCCATGCGAGCGCCGAGGCTCACGGCGCCGCTCGCGTCGCGGGTGACGAGACCGTGATCCTCGAGGGTGCGGAGAAGCCGGTAGGCGATGGAGCGATGCACCTCGAGGCGTCCGGCGATGTCGTCGATGGTCAGCGCACCGCGGGCGTCGGCGAGCACCTCGAGGATGCGGATGCCGCGGCTCAGCGTCTGCGAGGCGGGGGCGGCGGGGCGCTCGGACATGGCTCTCCTTGCGATGCGCGAGGCACCGGTCTAGGCTGTGTTCAATAGTAGAACACTGTGTTCGAATATAGAACACAGTGTTCCTGGACGCAACACCCGACGAAGACGTCCGGAAGGAATCGACGACGATGCAGTTCCACCACCACGGCTATGTGTCCGGAGACCCGCGCGTGCAGGACGCCGCCGGCACCGGGATCGACCGCCCCGCCGCCCTGCCCGACGAGGTCGACGTCCTCATCGTCGGCTCCGGGCCCGCGGGCATGCTGCTCGCGGCACAGATGTCGCAGTACCCCGACATCACGACCCGCATCATCGAGAAGCGCGAGGGCCGCCTCGTCCTCGGACAGGCCGACGGCATCCAGCCCCGCAGCGTGGAGACCTTCCAGGCCTTCGGCTTCGCCGAGCGCATCATCGCCGAGGCCTACAACATCGGCTGGATGAACTTCTGGGGCCCCGACCCCGAGCACCCCGATCAGATCGTGCGGACCACCCGCACCGCCGACTACGCCTACGACATCTGCGAGTTCCCGCACCTCATCGTCAACCAGGCCCGCGTGCTGGACTACTTCGCCGAAGCGGCGGCCGACGGCCCCGGACGGATCGTGCCGGACTACGGCGTCGAATTCCTCGGGCTCACCGTGCATGAGGAGGGCGAGTACCCGGTCGAGGTGCGCGTCCGCCATGTCGGCGAAGCCGACGAACGCGTCGTCCGGGCGAAGTACGTGGTGGGCTGCGACGGCGCCCGGAGCGGCGTGCGTCAGGCGATCGGACGCACGCACGTCGGCGCGAGCGCCGCGCACGCCTGGGGCGTCATGGACGTGCTCGTCAACACCGACTTCCCGGACTGGCGCACCAAGTGCGCGATCAACTCGAAGGCGGGCAACATCCTGCACATCCCGCGGGAGGGCGGCTACCTCAGCCGCATGTACATCGACCTCGGCGAGGTCGCGGCGGACGACGACCACCGCGTGCGCCAGACGCCCATCGAGGAGATCATCCGGCGCGCCAATGCGATCCTCCACCCCTACACGCTCGATGTGAAGCAGGTCGCCTGGCACAGCGTCTACGAGGTCGGCCACCGTGTGACCGACGGCTTCGACGACGTCGACCCCGGCGTCGACCGCAGCCCGCGCGTCTTCCTCACCGGCGACGCCTGCCACACCCACAGCGCCAAGGCCGGCCAGGGCATGAACGTGTCGATGCAGGACGGGTTCAACCTCGGCTGGAAGCTCGGTTCCGTGCTGAGCGGCCGTGCGCCCGAGTCGCTGCTGGCCACGTACGGCGCCGAGCGTCGTCCCGTCGCGCAGCAGCTCATCGACTTCGACCGCGAGTGGTCCAGCCTCATGGCGCGCAAGCCCGAGGAGATCTCCGACCCGAACGAGCTGGCCACGTACTACCTGGCGACGGCCGAGTTCCCGTCCGGGTTCATGACCCAGTACACGTCCTCCATGATCACCGGCACGGACGCCCACCAGGCGCTCGCCGTCGGGTACCCGCTGGGCAAGCGCTTCAAGTCGGCGGAGGTCGTGCGGGTCGGGGACGGCAACGTCGTCCACCTCGGACACCACGCGAAGGCCGACGGCCGGTGGCGGGTCTACGCGTTCGGCGACCGGACCGGCGAAGCGCTCGCCGCGTGGGCGGAGATGGCGGCGCCCGTGTTCGCACGGTTCACCCCGGCGGACGCCGACGCCGACGCCGTGTTCGACGTGAAGGCCGTGTATCAGCAGCCCTTCGAGGAGGTCGAGGTCACGACGACGCCCGAGCTCTTCCAGCCGAAGACCGGCCCGCTCGGACTCACCGACTGGGAGAAGGTCTACGCGGCCGGCCCGAGCAAGTGGTGCGGCACGGACATCTTCGAGGCGCGGGAGCTGTCCCGTGACGGCGTCGTGATCGTCGTGCGCCCGGACCAGTACGTCGCCGCGATCCTCCCGCTGGACGGGGTGGACGGCGTGGACGAGCTGGCGGGCTTCCTGGACGGGGCGCTGCTTCCCGCGCGCTGAACCTCGGCATGACACGTGTCATGCCGAGGAGATGACACCGCCCTCCGGACGGCCGCGCGCTCCGGCGCGAGGCTGGAGGCATGAACGAGACATCCGTGCAGGAGGCGGCACCGCGCGTCGCGTCGTCCTCCGCGTCCCCCGCCGTCGATGACAGACCCGTGGCGCTGGAGCTGATCGACGTGCGCAAGCACTTCGGCACCGGCGAGCGCCGCGTGCCGGCCGTCGACGGTGTCGACCTCTCCATCCGGCGCGGCGAGGTGGTCGCCCTGCTCGGCCCCAACGGCGCGGGCAAGACCACCACGCTCGACATGCTCCTCGGGCTCACCGCCCCCAGCAGCGGGACCGTGCGCGTGCTCGGGGCGGCTCCGGAACGGGCCACCGCGAACGGGGCCATCGGAGCCGTGCTGCAGACCGGGGGCCTGCTCGGCGACCTCACCGTCGGCGAGACCGTGCGGCTGATCGCCTCGCTGTACGGGCGGGAAGCCCTCGCACGCGTGCCGGAGGTGATGCGCCGTGCCGACCTCGCCGGTCTCGCGCGCCGCCGGGTGTCCAAGTGCTCGGGCGGCGAGCAGCAGCGCGTGAAGTTCGCGCTCGCGATGATCTCCGATCCCGACATCCTCGTGCTCGACGAGCCGACCGCCGGTATGGACGTCACCGCGCGGCGCCACTTCTGGGACGTGATGCGTGCCGACGCGGACGCGGGGCGCACGATCGTGTTCGCCACGCACTATCTGGAGGAGGCGGAGCAGTTCGCCCGCCGCACGGTGGTCATGCATCGGGGCACCGTTGTCGCGGACGCGCCCACCGCCCTGCTCCGTGCGAGCCTGGGCGAGCGTACGGTCTCGGCCACCGTGCCCGACGTGTCGGACGCGCTGGTCGCCGCCCTGACCGCCGCGGAGGGCGTGAACGGTGTGCGCATCGACGGGGACCGCCTCAGCCTCCGCGCCACCGACTCCGACGCCGCCGCCCGCCTGCTGCTCGACGGGGGAGCGCACGACCTGGAGATCGCCGCCCCCACGCTCGAGACCGCCTTCACCGCCCTCACGGAGGACTGACATGACCACGACCGTCTCGCCCACCATGCTGCGCATCGAGGGGCTGCGCCAATTGCGCAACCCCTACACGCTCGCCTTCACCCTCGCCATGCCCGTGGCCATGTACCTGCTCTTCGGTGCGGGCATGGGGTACGGCACGCTCTCCGCCGGCAACGGCAACGTCTCCTTCTCCGTGATGGTCTCGATGGCGGCCTACGGCACCGCGGTGGCGATGAGCTCGCTCACCTCGCTCGCGGCCACCGAGGCCAAGCAGGGGTGGGGAAGGCAGCTCGCGATGACGCCGCTGACGACCACCGGCTACGCCCTGACGAAGCTGCTCACCGCCGTGTCGTTTGCGGCGCTCGCCCTCGTCGCGGTGTTCGTCGCCGGGCTGCTCACCGGGGCGGAGGCGGACGGTGCCTGGCGCTGGGTCGTGACCGCCGCCCTCATCCTCGGCATCGGCCTCATGTTCGGCCTCTACGGGCTCGGGGTCGGCCTGTTCTTCGGCTCCGACTCCGCCGCCGCGCTCGCGTCCATCTCGATGACCTTCTTCGCCTTCTTCGGCAACGTGTTCATGCCGCTCGACGGCGTCATGCTCGACATCGCCCGATTCACCCCGTTGTACGGCTTCGTCGCCCTGAGTCGGTGGCCGCTGACGGAGGGCGTGCTGACGACGGGGCAGACGGATGAGCTGTGGATGCTGCTCCTCAACGTCGCGGTCTGGCTCGTCGTCTTCGCGGTGCTGGTGACGGTGGGCGTGCGGCGCTCGCGGTCACGACGGTGAGCGCCCCGGCGCGACAGTAGGTTGGACGGATGACGATGCAGGAGGGCCGGGAGGCGGACGCCCGATCCGGGACGGGCAAGGACCCTTGGGCGCGGTTCGGCTGGCTGATGGCGGTCGTCTGGCTCGTGTTCCTGATCTATCCGGTCCTCGCGCTGCTCGCCTCCGCCGCTCCGCCGGCGTGGGTCGTCACGGGGTGGGTGGCGCTGGTCGCGTTCATCGTCCTCTATGTGACGGGGTTCCTGCACGGCATGCGCGGCGGAGGGGGCCTCGGTCGCACCCCCTCGCGGCGACAGTGGATCACGTTCGCCGCGCTCATCGCGTGCGCGCTGGTCACGATCCCGGCCGTGGGCGGGTCGGCGCTGAGCTTCCTGCCGTTCATCATGTCGTTCGCCTCGTACGGACTGACCCGTGCTTGGCACTGGATCACGACCATCGCCGCGCTCGTGGTGGCGGCCGGCTGCGTCTTCCTCATCCCCGACAACCTCTCCTACCTGTCCGTCCTCGCGATCGTCGCCCTCCTCGGCGTCGTGAACACGGTCTCGACCTGGCTCATCGTGCGCTCGGCGGAGGCGGAGCGGCTGGGCAGGGAGCTGGCGACCAGCGAGGGGCGGGAGGCCGTGGCGCGCGACGTGCACGACCTCATCGGCCACTCGCTGACGGTCGTCGGACTCAAGGCCCAGCTCGTGCGGCGGCTGATGGACTCCGACCCGGAGCGCGCCAAGGCCGAGCTCGCCGACATCGAACGTCTGACCGCGGAGGCCATCGCCGGAGTGCGGCAGACCGTCGCGGGTGCGCGGGCGACGACCCTCGTCGAGCAGCTCGCGTCGACCGAGGATTCGCTGCGCGCCGCGGACATCGCGCTCGTCGTGGACGGGACCCCGGACGCCCTCTCGCCGGTCCAGGCGATCACGGCGAGCTGGATCCTCCGCGAGGCGACGACCAACACGCTGCGGCACTCCGGTGCCGCGGCCGTCCGTGTGCGCATCGCTCCGGGCGTGCTCACCGTGGAGGACGACGGTGTCGGGCCCGCGTCCGCGACCGGGCATCGCGAGA